>WFNR01000162.1 GCA_015488485.1 Cyclobacteriaceae bacterium
ATTTTATTAGCTGATTAAAGATCGGCTGTCCGCTAAAATTTTTACTTTTACCCATGTCTTACTTTTTTGGTCCTAACTCAAAAGTAGACATACCGGGTTAGTCATCAAATTGACTAGCCCGGTTCATTTTTTTTACCGGACACTAGTGAATCATTTTTTAAAAATCGGCATGCCCCGGAAAACGCGGGAAGGGTATCACATCACGGATATTGCCCATGCCGGTGATAAACTGCATAAGGCGCTCAAAGCCCAGCCCGAAACCACTGTGCGGAGCCGTGCCGAACCTACGCGTATCCAGGTACCAATCGAGTTCTTGCGCATCTATGCCCAGCATCTCTATTTTTTGCAGCAGCACCTCATAGCGCTCCTCGCGCTGCGAGCCGCCAATGATCTCGCCAATACCCGGAAACAGCACATCCATGGCCGCTACGGTTTTGCCGTCCTCATTCAGGCGCATGTAAAAAGCCTTGATGCTGGCCGGATAGTTGTACAGGATTACCGGTTTCTTAAAATGCTTCTCCACCAGGTAGCGCTCGTGCTCCGACTGCAGGTCGGCCCCCCACTCTTCAATCAGGTATTTGAATTTCTTTTTCTTGTTGGGCTTGGAATTGCGCAATATCTCTATCGCCTCGCTGTAGGTCAAGCGCTCAAAATCGTTGTCGGCCACAAAGTGCAACTGCTCCAGCAGGCCCATCTCCTGGCGCTGGTGTTGCGGCTTCTGCTTTTCTTCATCGGCCAGCCGTTTGGCCAGAAACGCCAGGTCATCGGCACAGTGGTCGAGGGCAAAGCGCACCAGGTATTTGACAAACTCCTCGGCCAGCGCCATATTGTCGTCCAGGTCGTAAAAGGCCATCTCCGGCTCTATCATCCAGAACTCGGCCAGGTGCCGCGAGGTGTTGGAATTCTCGGCCCGGAAGGTAGGCCCGAAAGTGTAGATTTCGCTAAGCCCCAGGGCTGCAGTCTCACCTTCCAACTGCCCCGAGACCGTTAGTTTGGTGTGGCGCGCAAAAAAGTCTTCCTTGAAATCCACCTCACCCTCCGGGGTGCGCGGCAGGTTGTCGAAATCAAGCGTAGTTACGGTGAACATCTCGCCTGCTCCCTCGGCATCGGAGCCGGTGATGATAGGCGTGTGCACATTGTAAAAGCCTTTCTCGTGAAAGAACTTATGTACGGCATAGATCAGGTTGTGGCGCACCCGGTAGATAGCCCCGAACGTGTTGGTGCGCACCCGCAGATGGGCGATCTCGCGCAGAAACTCAAGGCTGTGTTTCTTGGGCTGCAAAGGATACTTGTCCGGGTCCGACAGGCCGATGATCGCTACCGATTCGGCCTGCATCTCCCAGGCCTGGCCCTTGCCGGGGCTCTCTACAATGGTGCCGGTGGCAGCCAGACTGGCACCGGTGGTTATTTTCTTCAGAAAAGCCTCCTCATATTGCTCAAAATCAATCACCACCTGCAAATTAGCCAGGCAGGAGCCGTCATTAAGAGCAATAAACCGGTCGTTGCGGAATGTCCGCACCCAGCCCTTGACTGTAATTTTCTGACCAGCATATTTGCCGTCCAAAATGTCTTTTATCCTAATCTTTGCCATATTCCGCTTAGCCCGCCTATAATGAATAAGAACCGCAAAAAAACCATTTTTTATCGTATTATTCAAAAATAAACCTCCTGGCGGCAATTCAGGGCAATTACCCGTATAAGTTGGTTTGAGTTGGGCAAAATAATCTAACTTTGAAGCCGGAATACCACCGACTATGCAACGGCTATCCTTAAAACAATCCCTGACCCAGAAACTGTCGCCCCAGCAGATACAGTTCATTAAGCTGTTGCAGGTACCTACAGCCGAGCTGGAAGCCCGCATTGAGCAGGAGATGGAAGAAAACCCGGCTCTGGAGGAAGGCCCCGATATAGCCGAAACCACCCCGGATGACAACGACTACAGCGACAACGAAGAAGCTACCGAGGGCGACAGCCGCGATGATGAAATCAATGTAGAGGACTACCTGCGCGATGACGACATCAGCGGCTATAAAATGCAGGGCGATGGAGTAAACCCCGACAGCGAAGACAAGGAGATGCCGCTGGCAGCCGCCACCACCCTTACCGACCAGTTGCTTACCCAACTGGGCTACCTGAACCTGGACGAGCGCCAGACCATCATTGCCAAACAGCTCATTGGCAGCATCGAGAGTGACGGTTACATCAGGCGCGACCTGAAGGCCATCCTCAACGACCTGGCCTTTTCGCAAAATATCGAAACCACCCTCGAAGAGCTGGAGGAGATACTGGCCAAAATACAGGAGTTTGACCCACCGGGTATTGCCGCCCGCAACCTGCAGGAGTGCCTGCTCTTGCAGCTTAAAAGAATGGAGCCGACCCCCGAGGTAGAGCTGGCCAAACGCATCCTGGAAGAGGCCTTTACCGAGTTTACCAAAAAACATTACGACAAGATTGTGAAAAAACTGGGGCTGCAGAATACCGAGGAGCTGAAGCCTGCCCTGGAAATCATTACCCACCTCAACCCCAAGCCGGGCGGCTCCACTGCCAGCGCCCGCAGTGCGCAGTATATCATCCCCGATTTTATTGTAACCGTACGCGATGGCAAGGTAGATATCTCGCTCAACTCGCGCAACGCCCCCGAGCTGCGCGTAAGTCCGGCCTATGCCGATATGTTTAAGGCCTATGAGAAAAGCGACAAAAAGGATAAGAAGCTCAAGGAGACCGTATCGTTTGTCAAGCAAAAAATCGATGCCGCCCGCTGGTTTATCGATGCCATCAAGCAGCGTCAGGACACGCTGATGCGCACCATGCAGGCCATTGTAGAGCACCAGTACGAGTTCTTCCTGACCGGTGATGAAAGCAAGCTGCGCACCATGATCCTCAAAGACATTGCCGACAAAATAGGCATGGATATCTCTACCGTAAGCCGGGTGGTAAACAGCAAGTCGGTGCAGACCGACTACGGCACCTATATGCTCAAATATTTTTTCTCGGAAGGCATAGCCACCGAAGATGGCGAAGACGCCAGCAGCCGTGAGGTAAAGAGCGAGCTGAAAAAGCTGGTGGATAACGAAGATAAAAGCAAGCCGATGTCGGACGACAGGCTGATGCAAGAGCTGAAGAAAAAAGGCTACAACATAGCCAGGCGCACTGTAGCCAAATACCGCGAACAACTGGGCATACCCGTAGCCCGCCTGAGAAAAGAAATCTAGTGTCGGCACGATTAGCAACCCTGCTCTCCTACCTGTTTCACCCGCTGCTGCTGGCTACTTACCTGTTTGCCCTGCTTACCCACTTCGATCCGCTGCTGGTGCTGCCCCCCGGCATGACGGTAAAAGGCCGCTGGCTGGTGGTGCTGATAGTCTGGCTCACCACCTTTGCTATTCCGGCTATCAGCCTGTACCTGCTCAAAGCCACCGGGCAGATCAGCTCGCTGCGCCTGTATGAGCGCCAGGAGCGCCTGCTGCCCTTTTTTTATGTGGCTTTGCTGTACGGCACTACTGCCTGGTTCTTCAGCCGGCAGATTATGGTCACCCCCGCTGCTTCTGCGCTGTTTATTCTGATAGCGGTGTTAATCTTTTGTGCCGGGTTTATTACCCTGTTCTGGAAGATCAGCGTTCATAGCCTGGGCGTGGGCGGCCTGTGCGGCAGCCTGCTGGCTATCGGGCTGGCACAGCCGGAGAACAGCCTGTTTGTTGCCTTGCTGGCGGCTATGCTAATCAGCGGCCTGGTGATGGCCGCCCGCCTGCGCCTGCAAGCCCATACACCGGCACAGGTATATGTGGGGTTCGTATTGGGCGTTTTTATTAGTTTTATGCTTATCTTCTGGCTTTGAAAATTAAAATGGATAACTAATATGTACGAATTTATCTTATATGAAGTAAAGGACGGGGTAGCCACCATTACCATGAACCGCCCGCAGGTGTACAATGCCCTGAATGATGCCATCACCTACGAGTTGCAGGATGCTTTCAAGCAGGCCGGCAAAAACGACCAGGTACGCGTAGTGGTCTTTACCGGTGCCGGCAAGGCCTTTTGTGCCGGCCAGGACCTGAAGGCCGCCCTGGGCGAAGAAAAACGCTCCTTCAGCCAAAGCCTGCACAAGCGTTACAACCCGCTCATCCGCCTGATGCGCAACCTGAAAAAACCCGTGGTAGGTCGTATAAATGGTGTGGCGGCCGGTGCCGGCTGCTCCCTGGCCCTGGCCTGCGATATTTTGGTAATGGCCGAAGAGGCCTACCTTACCGAGGTGTTTATCAATATCGGCCTGGTACCCGACTCCGGCTCTTCCTATTTTCTGCCGCGCCTGGTGGGCAGTGCCAAAGCCTTTGAACTGGCCACGATGGCCAGCCGGGTCTATGGCCCCGAGGCCGTGCAACTGGGCCTGGCCAACAAAGCAGTACCGGCCGCAGAGCTGGATGCAGCCGTAAAAGCCTATACCAACTACTACGTGCAGGCCCCTACCAAAGCCATCGGCCTGATCAAGCAGATGCTCAACAAGTCGGCTACGGCCACGCTGGACGAGATGCTCGAGTACGAAGCCTGGTGCCAGGATATTGCCGGAGCCACAGCCGACTATGCCGAAGGCGTGCAGGCCTTTCTCGACAAGCGCAAGCCGGTTTTTAAAGGCGAATAACTTGCCAAACAGCCGGCTGGCGGCCAAAAAACCTGCCACATACTGCCAAAGTGTCACAACCTGCGAGCCAAAACCGGGTTGGCATAACCCTTGTTATGTCTATGGCGGAAAGAAAAACTGTGAACAAACGAAACTAAATTAATACAATGGGAAAAATTATAGGCATAGACTTAGGAACTACCAACTCTTGCGTTGCCGTAATGGAAGGTAATGAGCCGGTAGTGATTCCGAACAGCGAAGGGCGTAGGACTACCCCCTCCGTTGTGGCTTTTCTTGACGATGGCAAGGGCGAGAGAAAAGTAGGTGACCCGGCTAAGCGCCAGGCAATTACCAACCCGAAAAATACCATCAGCTCGGTAAAGCGCTTCATGGGTAAAAAATATTCGGAAGTAGTTGACGAGATCAAGCATGTACCCTATCAGGTAGAAAAAGGCCCCAACGATACCGTGCGTATCCGTGTGGGCGAGCGCCTGTATTCACCGCAGGAAATCTCGGCCATGATTCTGCAAAAGATGAAAACCACGGCCGAAGAATACCTGGGTACTACTATAAATGAAGCGGTTATTACCGTGCCTGCTTATTTCAACGACTCGGAGCGTCAGGCTACCAAAGAAGCCGGGCAAATTGCCGGTTTTGAGGTAAAACGCATTATCAACGAGCCTACCGCTGCCGCCCTGGCTTATGGCCTTGACAAGAAGCATAAAGACATGAAAATTGCCGTCTTCGACCTGGGTGGTGGTACGTTCGATATCTCCATCCTCGAGTTGGGTGACGGTGTATTCGAGGTGAAATCTACCAATGGTGATGTACACCTGGGTGGTGACGACTTCGATCAGGTTATTATCGACTGGCTGGCCGAGGAGTTCCTGAAGGACGAGAACATCGACCTGCGCAAGGACCCGATGGCTTTGCAGCGCCTGAAAGAAGCAGCCGAAAAGGCCAAGATCGAGCTCTCAAGCTCTACCCAAACAGAAATCAACCTGCCGTATATCATGCCGGTTGACGGGGTACCCAAGCACCTGGTGCGTACCCTTACCAGGGCCAAGTTCGAGCAGCTCTCCGATCATCTGATCCAGCGCTGCATGGAGCCGGTAAAAGTTGCCTTGAAAGATGCTGGTCTCAGCACCTCGGATATCGATGAGGTGATACTGGTAGGTGGCTCAACCCGTATCCCCAAGGTACAGGAAGAGGTAGAGAAATTCTTCGGCAAGAAGCCTTCGAAAGGGGTGAACCCTGACGAGGTGGTAGCCATCGGTGCTGCTATCCAGGGAGGTGTACTTACCGGAGAGGTGAAGGATGTGTTGCTGCTGGATGTAACCCCGCTGTCATTGGGTATCGAAACGATGGGTGGCGTAATGACCAAGCTCATCGAAGCCAACACAACCATCCCGACCAAAAAATCGGAGATCTTCTCTACCGCAGCCGACAATCAGCCTTCGGTAGAAATACATGTGCTGCAAGGTGAGCGCCCGATGGCCAAGGACAACCGCAGCCTCGGACGATTCCACCTGGATGGCATACCGCCCGCTCCGCGTGGGGTGCCGCAAATCGAGGTTACCTTCGATATCGATGCCAACGGTATCCTCAACGTGAGCGCCAAAGACAAGGCTACCGGTAAAGAGCAGAAGATACGCATCGAAGCTTCTTCCGGACTTACCGAAGAAGAAATAGAAAGAATGCGTAAAGAGGCCGAGGCCAATGCCGAAGCCGACCGCAAGGCCAAAGAGAAGATCGACAAGCTCAATGCTGCCGACTCATTGATCTTCCAGACTGAGAAGCAGCTCAAGGAGTTTGGCGACAAGCTGTCGGATGGCAATAAAACTGCCATTAACGAAGCACTCGAAAAGCTGAAGAAGGCTCATGAGGCACAAGACCTGGACGGCATAGATGCCGCCATGAAAACCCTGAATGACGCCTGGCAAGCCGCCTCGCAAGAGATGTACGCGGCCGGTCAGCAAGGTGAGGGCGGTGCCCAGCCTGGTGCTGATGCCGGAGCTAGTGCCGGTGGCGATGCCGGTGCCGACAACGTGTCGGATGTAGAGTTTGAGGAAGTGGAAGAAGATGACAAAAAATAAGGGTTGTGCCTGAGTCGTTATAGCTTTCTCTATATAAATAAAAGCCGTTCTGTTAATCAGAGCGGCTTTTTTGTTTTAAACCCTGCCACCCGTCAAAAATATCTGGTGGTTTACCGCTACAAAATAATAACTTTAAGTGTTCAAGAAATTTTATTATGATGAAGACCTTGTTACTGAGTTTATCGTTTGCCCTGATCAATCTGTTATACGCCCCGGCAGCCCGTGCCATCAATCCGCAAGACACGCGGCTGATGACCCAGCCGGCTGTCAGCCACAACCACATCGCCTTTATCTATGCCGAAGACCTGTGGATAGCCAACCTGGACGGCAGCAATCCGCGCAGGCTCACCATCGATGAAGGGGTGGAGTCCAACCCCGTGTTTTCACCTGACGGTAGCCTTATCGCCTTCAGTGCCGAGTATGACGGCAATGTGGATGTCTATCTGTTGCCGGTTACGGGCGGCATACCCAAACGCCTCACCTGGCACCCGGGGCGCGACCTGGTACGCGACTTCACCCCCGATGGCAAAAAGGTGCTGTTCGCCTCACAAAGGAGCGTTTTCACCAGACGATACATGCAGCTCTTCACCGTGCCGGTGGAGGGTGGCTTTCCTGAAAAACTACCCATACCCAACGCCTACCATGCCACCTGGTCGCCTGACGGCCAGCACCTGGCCTACACCCCGGTGCGGGAGGTGTTCAACCAATGGAAACACTACCGGGGCGGCACCCATAGCCGTATTTGGTTGATCAACCTGAACGACTATACCGTAGAAGAAATACCTCAGCCCACCGGGGGCGCCAACGATACCCGGCCGCTGTGGGTAGGTGATAAGGTGTACTTCCGCAGCGACCGCAATGGCGAATTTAACCTCTACGTTTACAATACCACCGACAAAACGGTACAACAACTCACCCGTTTCACCGACTTCCCGGTATTATCACTGGGAGCGGACGACAAGCATATTATCTTCGAGCAAGCCGGCTATCTGCACCTATACGATCCGGCCACCGGCCGTCACCGCAAACTGACCATCGGCATTGCCACCGACCTGCTGGAGTTGCGGCCACGCTATGTAAAAGGTGAGCGCTACATCCGCAGCATGGGCATTTCCCCCTCCGGCAAACGGGCGGTATTCGACTTCCGCGGAGAAATCATTACCGTGCCGGCCGAAAAAGGCGACCCGCGCAACCTTACCCAAACCTCGGGAGCACATGAGAAATACCCGGCCTGGTCACCCGATGGCAAATCGATAGCCTATTTTTCCGATGCCAGCGGGGAGTATCAACTTTATATAGCACCCCAAGATGGCAAAGGACAACCACGGGTATATAACCTGAACGGCCACGGTTTCTATGCCTATCCGCGCTGGTCGCCCGACAGCAAGAAGATTGCCTATGTGGACAACAGCCGAACGCTTTATATCCTGGACGTGGCCAGCGGTAGCATCGTTACGGTAGATAGCGATGAGGTCTATACCCCGGGCGTGTTCCGTCAGAAAATGGGCGACTGGTCGCCCGACTCACAATGGCTGGTCTATGACAAGGTACTCGATACCAACTTTCGCCAGATATTTTTATACTCGCTTACACAAGGCAAATCTTACCCGGTATCCGATGGCCTGAGCGATGCCTCCCGCCCGGTATTCGACCGCGAGGGCAA
>WFNR01000163.1 GCA_015488485.1 Cyclobacteriaceae bacterium
CAACAGCCATGTCATCGTAAATAACAGGGTAACTCTCATAATCAACGATCGTTTCATTTCTCTTTATGTTATCAGGTTGATTTCCGTAACCCAAATTTACAAACAATGCAGCGTAATGTTGATGAATGCCGTCAGGTTTAGCATATTTGTAGCGCAATCGAATAAAACACTATGGCCAGAATACTTACCGGCATTCAAAGTTCAGGGCGCCCGCACCTGGGTAACCTGCTGGGCGCCATTATACCGGCAATCGAGCTTTCTAAAAAACCCGGCAACGAGTCGCTTTTCTTTATTGCCGACCTGCATGCGCTCACCACCATCAAAGACAGCGCCACCCGCCAGGCAAATACCCAGGCGGTAGCGGCTGCCTGGCTGGCCTTCGGCTTCGATACCAAACGCAACATCTTCTACCGCCAAAGTCGTATTCCGGAAGTATGCGAGCTTACCTGGTATTTCAACTGCATTACCCCCTTCCCCATGCTGGCCAACGCCCATTCTTTCAAAGACAAACAAGACCGCCTGGCCGATGTAAATGCCGGCCTGTTTACCTATCCGGTGCTGATGGCCAGCGATATACTCATGTACGATGCCGACTACGTGCCGGTGGGCAAAGACCAGAAGCAGCACCTGGAAATGACCCGCGATATAGCCGCCAGCTTCAACCGCCAGTTTGGTGAAACCTTTGTAATACCCGAGCCGATTATTGACGACCGGGTAATGACCATACCGGGTACTGACGGCCAGAAAATGAGCAAATCGTATGGCAATACCATCGATATCTTTTTGCCGGAAAAAAAGCTGCGCAAAAACATCATGTCCATCGTTACCGACTCCACCCCGCTGGAGGCCCCCAAAGACCCTGACAAATGCAATGTCTTTGCCCTGTACAAACTACTGGCCAACGAAGAGCAGGTAGCCGCCATGCGGCAAAACTATCTGGCCGGCAATTACGGCTACGGTCATGCCAAACAGGAGCTGTTTGAGCTTATCCTGGATAAATTCAAGGAAGAAAGAAAAGCTTTTGAGCACTACATGCAAAATCCCGGGCTGCTGGAAGAAGAACTGCAAAAAGGTGAGGCCCGGGCTCGTGAAATAGGCCTGGGAGTACTCAATCGTGCTAAGGCCAAATTGGGCTTACTATAAAAATTAATCAACCATGACAGCACTTGAAAAAGCACAAAGCTGGTTGCAGCAGGATATTGATGAACAAACGCGTAAGGAGATAGAACATCTGATCGCCCACGACCCGCAAGGGCTGGAAGAGGCTTTTTACAAAGACCTGAGCTTCGGCACCGGAGGGCTGCGCGGGGTGATGGGCGTAGGCTCCAACCGCATGAACCGCTATACGGTGGCTATGGCCACGCAAGGACTGGCCAATTATCTGAAAAAGACCTACCCGCAGCAGGCAATCAGCGTGGCTATCGGGCATGACAGCCGCCACAACAGCCGCCATTTTGCCGAGATCACTGCCCGCGTCTTTGCCGGCAACGGCATCACCGCCTACCTGTTTGCCGAGCTACGCCCTACCCCCGAGTTGTCGTTTGCCATACGCACGCTCAAGTGCCAGGGCGGGGTGGTGATTACCGCCTCGCACAACCCCAAAAAATACAATGGCTATAAGGCTTATTGGAGCGATGGCGCCCAGCTTATAGCCCCGCACGACCAAAACGTGGTGCATGAGGTGAGCCGTATCAGCCGCTTCAGCCAGATACAGATGACCGACCTCAACAGCGACCTGATTAAGACCATCGGCCCGGAGATGGATGAACAGTACCGGCAGGCTATTGTAAACCTGGCGCTCGACAAGGATGCCTTGCAGACAGCCGCTCAGGTGAAGTTGGTTTATACGCCTATACATGGTACCGGCATTACCATGGTGCCTGATACCCTGCGGCAAATGGGTTTTGAGCAGGTGCATGTGGTAGCCGAGCAGGCCGAGCCCAACGGAGACTTCCCCACCGTGGTGTACCCCAATCCTGAAGAGGCCGAAGCGCTTACCCTCGGCCTGCAGCAAGCCCGCCAGCAGCAGGCCGACCTGCTCATGGCCACCGACCCCGATGCCGACCGGGTGGGCATTGCCATCCGCACACCACAGGGCGACTACCAACTGGTGAATGGCAACCAGATGGTAGCCATGATGACCTACTATATCCTGAGCACCCGCCAGCGCCTGGGCCTGCTTAGTCCGGATCAGTTTATGGTTAAGACCATTGTTACCACCGACCTGGTAGAAAAAATTTGTGCCGACTACGGCATAACCTGTTATAACACCCTGACCGGTTTTAAATTCATCGCTGCCCTGATCAGGAAGCTGGAGGGCATGCAACAGTTTATCGGAGGTGGCGAAGAGAGCTATGGCTACATGACCAGCGATGTGGTGCGTGATAAGGATGCCGTGGCCGCCTGTGCCCTGCTGGCCGAAATGGCCGCTACCCGCCAGGCTCAAGGTAGCAGCCTGTATGAACTGCTGGAGGAAATATACCTGCGCTACGGCCTCTGGCACGAAGAAATGGTATCGATAACCCGCGAGGGCAAGGCTGGTCAGGAAGAAATAGCTGCCATGATGCAGAATTTCAGAAACAACCCACCTGCCAGCCTGGGAGGCGCGACCGTGGTAAAAATCCTCGACTACCAGCAGCTTACGGAACTGGATGTAGCCAGCGGCACCACCCAGCCACTCGATTTCCCGAAATCGAACGTACTGCAATTTATCACAGAGCAGGGTGATAAGGTGTCGGCTCGCCCTTCGGGTACCGAACCGAAAATCAAGTTTTACTTTAGCGTATCGATGCCGGTAGCCAGCCGGGACGACATACCCCCTGCCCGCCAACAACTGCAGGATCGTATAGCCCACATAAAAGCGGAACTAAACCTCTGATACCATGACCCACGAAATCAACCAGGTAATCCAGCACCACCTAAAGCAACTGAGCAAAGAGATCAGCGCCTACCGCGATGAAAGCAACCTGTGGTTGCTACAGGGCGATATCAGCAATACGGCCGGCAACCTGTGTCTGCACCTGTGCGGCAACCTGCAGCACTTTATCGGGGCGGTACTGGGCAATACCGGCTACGTACGCAACCGGGATAATGAATTTAACCTGAAAAACGTACCGCGCAGCGAATTACTGGCCGAAATTGAGCAGACCGCTACTGCCGTTG
The DNA here is from genome assembly GCA_015488485.1 of Cyclobacteriaceae bacterium. Taxonomy (GTDB): domain Bacteria; phylum Bacteroidota; class Bacteroidia; order Cytophagales; family Cyclobacteriaceae; genus S012-113. Next base: position 3,163 of record WFNR01000163.1, read on the forward strand.
AGCAAACGCTTGAGACGCTTAGTCCGCAAGCGCTCACCGATACCTATCCCATAGAGGTTTTCGGCCAGCCCATGACTACCGGTTATTTTCTTGTACACCTGGCTGCCCACCTGGGGTACCACCTGGGTCAGATCAACTACCACAGGCGCCTGCTCGACAAGGGTTAGCCCCCTTTTTGTCCAATAAGCCAGGATTTGCAATTTTTCCGGGTTAATCAAGACTAATATACACGGTATTTTTACCCCCTAAAATACCGTAGCCATTGCTTACGTTTGTATAAACCTGTACCGGCTGGGCAAATGGATTGCCGATATTCCATACCTGATATTCATAAGAAGCTTTGTAAAGGTAATAATCGCGGCTGATCATAGACACCGATGCCCGGTATGTGAAATTACCCTGCTGAGAATTCGGATATTCATCTATAAAGGTAGTAAGCAAGATATTGAAGGTATATTGCTGACCTTCAAAGAGGTCATCCTTGAAAAGCAATTCCTGCCCATAATCCATATACTCTTCCACTCCCGGATCACGGGTATAAATATCCATTTGCTCGTAATATTCTGTAGAATCTATCAGTACCGGTGGATCCACTGAATAATCGTACTCATAATAATACCCCTCCTTAAAAACGGCAATCATATAGAAATCTTCTTGACCGGGCGGGTCATCCACCATAATTTGCAGGCGTGGTTGTAGTGTTTTATAGCCAAATTCATTTACCTCCACCGTATCCATTTTCACCTCGGTTATGTGTGCGGTATCGACCGGTACGGTTACCGTGGCCGAAATGCTCTCATAGCCGTTTTTGGTAGCTGTTACCGTATAGGTAACTCCCCGCTTTACCTGCATGTCTGCAGCCATGTACCTGCCTTCCAGGCTGTCGGCCAGGGTAGCCAGCAGGGTATCGTGGGCATATACCTGCACCTGCGCCCCTTCTACAGCGGGCGGAGGTTCCTTGTCAAGTATATGGCGACTGGCTGACAGGTGAACTTGCATAGGACCACCTGCTTCGAAAACACTATTCAGCACCAGTTTGGGTGGAGTGCGGGGCACATCAAAATCGACTACCGTTTCGCAAGACCACCACAAGGTGAACAGCAAAAACCACTTGAGCGTATGTAGTATCTTATTCATGGTCAGAAATCAAAGGTATAGCTGATTGACGGCAGTATCGGGAATAGGCTGTATTGAATAAATTTCTTGTTTTGCCCGGAATAATCATACCCGACATCGATAAAAAACGGGTTTCTGCGATTATACAGGTTGTAAAAACCCAGGGTAAAGCGGCCCACACCATTTTTCTTTTGTTTTATCCAGGTAATACCGATATCGAGACGATGATAGGCCGGCATGCGAAAGGCATTGCGACCACCGTAATACTGCACATCGGCAAAGGTAACACTTGTCTTGAGCGGCTGGTAAGTCTCCAACGGTAGGGTAACGGCATTGCCGGTGCCATATACCCAGGTAGCAGCCAGACGCAGGCGCTCGCTAAGCCGGTAAACGCCCGTCAGGCTGATGTCGTGCCTGCGATCATATTTATAGGGGAATACCTTACCATAATTGATGTTTTCGAACTGGCGATTGGTCCACGACAAGGTATAGCCCAGCCAGCCGGTAAAGCGACCGGTCTTTTTTTGCAGAAAAAACTCAGCACCATAGCTGGTACCATGCCCGGCTTCCACCTTGTCCTGCCAGTCTATATTGATGCTGGCAAAACTGGCGCCATCCTTATAGGTAATCAGGTTGTCCATGCCCTTGTAATAAACCTCCACCGAAACCTCGTAAGTATTGTTAAAGGTTTTGGCCACCCCGGCTGCCACCTGATAGGATGTCTGCGGTTTGATACGGGCAGTAGAAGGCACCCACAAATCGGTAGGTAGGCCGATGCCGCTGTTGGTCAATAAATGAATGTACTGCGCCATAGTAGCATAGGAAGCCTTCAGAGCCAGTCCACCCGGCAGCAGGTAGCGCAAGGCCAGGCGCGGCTGCAGCGAGGTATAAAAAACACCATCAACCCCAAAGCCTGAGAAGTGCAAGCCGGCATTAATCTTGAGCTGCTGCCCTACCTGGAAGTCGTCTTCTATGTAAGTGGCCATTTCAAGGGCCGTCTTGCCAAACGAACCGGCCGTGGTATCTACCGCTCCCGCATAATACGACAAAACCCCCGGGTTAAAGTCATGGCGAATTAGATTGGCACCAAAGCGTACATAATGATCGGGATTAGGGAGGTAGTCGAAATCTATCTTGCCGGCAAAATCATAGATACCCGATGTATAGGCAATCCCTTGTTTTTCTGTCTGGGTGCCGTTGTTGTCTGTAATACGCGTTTCGCTATTTTCAAATACCTTGAAATTATAGCGGCTGTACGTGAGAGTGACGTTGCTGAACAAGCGGGGCGTAAAAAGGTGGTTCCAGCGCACTGCGCCAATGATATTCCCCCAACTCAAGCCCAACTCATCATTATAATCATATTGCACCCCGGCATCTATGTAAGAATCTTTAAACCTACTATAAGCCTTGTCGCGGCCAAAATAGGTGCTCACAAAAAGCCGGTCTTTGTTGGAAAACTTATGATTGATCTTGGCATTCACGTCAGAGAAAAAATAACCCGACCGATAATTACTGTCGTCAATCATCCTGATGAAAGGGGCCGCCAGTATATCAATATAGGTTCTGCGCCCCGAAATCATAAAAGTGGTATTCTCATTCTTGATAGGCCCCTCCAGCATAAGCTTGGCAGCAATCAAGCCGATGGTAGCCGAGCCACCGAACTTTTTGGCGTTGCCCTCTTTCATACTGATATCAATAACCGAGGACAGGCGCCCACCATATCGGGCCGGAAAGCCGCCTTTTATCAAATCGACATTATTGATGGCATCGGGATTGAAAGTAGAAAAGAAACCAAACAGGTGTGAGGCGTTGTACACCGGTACGCCATCCAGCAGTATCAGGTTTTGGTCGGGGCCACCGCCACGTACATAGAGGCCGCTGCTGCCCTCCGAGCCCGACTGCACCCCAGGTAGTAATTGCAATACTTTCATCACATCCACCTCACCCATCAGGGCCGGCAGCTCATTGATCTTCTGCACCGGTAGCTTAATGGTGCTCATCTGAGTTTGTTGCTCTATATTCTCACTGGCGGTAATAACCACCTCTTCCAGCTCCATATCACTCGACAGCTCGATATTCAACTCCATATCCTTTTGTAAATACAGGCTGCGCTCAACCGGGGCATAGCCTACAAACGAGAAAATGATGGTAACACTATCGGCCGGCAGGGTGAGAGAATAAAAGCCGTAAGTATTGGTAGTAGTGCCCTGCAAGCTGCTTTTTTCGTACACATTGGCACCAATAAGCACCTCCCCGGTAGCCTTGTCTCTCACGTAGCCGCTTATGGTGTACCTGGTGGTTTGCGCCTGCAACAAAAACGGCAGCCAAACTGCCAGAAACAAAAAACTTACATTTTTAAACATACAAACAAGAAAGTTTCCGCTATCGCTAAGACTATTACGCTATAACAGCCAGATTATTTTTTTTTATAGTGCAAATTATTGCAAAATTTTCAACAATTAATACAATGATTAACTTTAAGTAAAAAATAACCCCGCTCATGCTACTTAGATTGCCAGCGGGGCTAATTAGTTGTAAATATCACAAAAAAACGGCCAGCTTTTTACCACCCGGCCAATTTATGCAAGGCGGTTATTGATTGGCCTCCGGATCGGGTGCTGCTTCCAGCTCTACCTCACCAACCAATTCACCGTCTTTGTATTCATAGGCTATTGTGTTTTTACCTTCACGATCATACCAGCGGGCTATACCGTGCATTTTACCGTCTACGTAAAGGCTACGCTCCATTACCTTACCATTCGGATAAAACTTTTCCACTTTGCCATGTAGCTTGCCATTTACATAGTCACGGGTTTCATTAATCCTGTTGCGGTTAAACTTAATATAGGGGCCGTCAAGCTGGCCATTATGGTAGGTATAGCGTTCTTCCAGTTGGCCATTTTTGTTGATAACCAACTCCTGGCCTTCCTTTTTACCATGTACGTAGCCGGTAAGGGTTTTAACGATACCCTTGTCGCCAAAGGTAGTGTAAGTGCCCTCACGATAGCCATCGCGGTAATACCCTTGCTCCACCACAGCACCGGCTGCATCGTATACCGATACTTTAACGATACCACTGCCATCATCGAACGGCTCCAACTTGGCTGCCGGTGGCAATGGGGGTACCATCTCACCTTCGGCAGGGGTGTCCTGCTGATTACATCCTGTCAGTATGCTTGCTGCAAGTATCCATGCAAATAATCTTTTCATATCTCTTAACCTTTTGCGTTTTACCGTGCAAATTTACTAATGATGACCGGAAAATTTTTCGCCTGCTTCAATCTTTATCGGCAAGCGGTTGGCTGCATGCGGAAACAGGCAGGTAGCATAGGGGGTAAAAGCACAAGGAGGGTTAAATAACTTGTTGAAATCAAGTACGGTATGGCCGTTTTCATCCGGCACGGGCACATACAGGTAGCGCCCCGAACCATATGTCTCATGGCCGCTGGTCTGGTCATAGACCATTACAAAGTAGCCTTCCTCGCCAGGCTCTCCTACCGGCTCCAGGCTGTAAGGTTCTCCCCGTATTTCAAAATAAAAGGCGCCCGGTATCTGCTGTCTGATTTTCATACCCACCTGATTGTCAAGCAGTACTTCTTTGGGCCTATCATAAGGCTCCCAGGTAGCTGTCACCCGCCAACGCGGATCAATGGGATAGGTATCGATGTGATTGAAAGTTTTTAGCAAAGGGTGGTTGTAGTCTTTGAGGCGAATGCCGTACTCCTTGCCACGCTTGATAATAAACCAGTTCAGATCGCCAAAACGCATATGGCGCTGCACACTGTCGGGCATAAAAACCAGGGCAGTATCGGCCGTAACATTTCCGCTCACCTGGACCAAGCCCGGCTCATGCTGTACAAACCAAACCGAGTCTCCTCTCAGCACCACTGTACCCAAAAAAGCTGCGGCTTTGGGCGGAAAAACAAAGGTATTGCTGCTGTCGCTGCCAATGGTATTGGCCCCCTGATGCAGCCAATACAGGCCGGCCAGATTCAGAAAACCGGTCTTGCCTTTGAGCGAATCAATACGCAACTGTTGCCAGGTTTCGATTTCCCTGA
>WFNR01000164.1 GCA_015488485.1 Cyclobacteriaceae bacterium
CCGGAAGGAAGCTGGCGAGAGATTGTAAAAGAAAATAAACTCAAATATCAAAACACCTTATTCCCGCAAATGCAGGGGGCTTACTTTTGACAAACCTGAAAATTGGTATTGATAATCAACTAGTTAATTTTCAAAAAAGTATAAATTTAGGGTTTACCGGACAACAATGATTAATTTTGAAACAGGGTTATTAACATAGTGTAAATAAAGCAGGCCGGACAGCTAATGACGAATCACAACAAACCGGCAGAATTTAATCCTTTCTGTTTAGCCCACTGGCTGTTGCCGCTTCTTTGCCACAGAAAAACGGCCGCCATTGGCGTGAAAGAAGTGTCTGCAACCTTGGTTTACTTTATTTTTTTCTGGCAGCCAGCGTCTGCTCAATTTCTTCCAGTTTTACCCCTTTGGCTTTGAGCAACACCAATAAATGGTACAACAAATCAGCCACCTCATTTCTAAAAGGTTCCACCTTATCATCCTTTGCAGCAATCACCGTTTCTATGGCTTCTTCACCTACCTTCTGGGCAATTCTATTCAATCCTTGCGAGAACAGTTTGACTGTATAAGAGTCTTCCGGCAATGATGCCAGGCGTTGTGCTATGGCATATTCCAGCCTGTACAGAAAGCCCTTTGCCGACTCTGCGCCAAAGCAAGAATAGCTGCCCGTATGGCACACGGGGCCGCCAGGAGTTACCTTAATCAACAGAGCATCATTATCACAATCCGGCAGTATTTGATTTACATACAAATAATTCCCTGAAGTTTCTCCCTTGGTCCAGAGCCGTCCTTTTGTCCTGCTGAAGAAAGTCACTCGCCCTTCTTCACAGGTTTTATGGTAAGCGGCCTCATTCATATAGCCTACCATAAGTACTTGTTGGGTCTGGCTGTGTTGTATCACGGCCGGCAGTAGTCCGTTGCCTTTGTTAAAGTTTAAGTTGGTCATCTCTCCTGGTTTTTAAAGTCGTACGGGTATTTTGTGTTTATGCAAGTAGGATTTCAGTGTGGGAATGGATACCTCTCCGAAATGGAATATACTGGCAGCTAAAGCTCCGGTGGCAGTTGTTTGCTGAAAAAGGGTGGCAAAATGTGCTTCAGAACCAGCGCCTCCCGAGGCTATAACCGGCAAGTGTACTGCCGTTGTCACCCGGCTGGTAAGCTCCAGGGCAAACCCGCCTTTGGTGCCATCGTGCGCCATAGAGGTCAGTAATATTTCTCCGGCACCACGCTGCGCTACCTCCCTGGCCCATGTAACTACCGGTAAAGAAGTAACTCTCCGGCCACCATGGGTAAATACCCGCCATTGGCCATTTGCAAGACCGGCATCAATGGCCACCACTATGCATTGGCTGCCAAATTCACGGGCAAGTTCAGTTATCAAAGCCGGCCGTTGTACAGCGGCTGTATTTACACTTATTTTATCGGCCCCGGCATAGATGAGTTGGCGGGCATCTTCCACATTGCCAATACCACCGCCTACGGTAAATGGCAGGTTAAGTTGCCGGGCTATCCGTCTTACCAGGGCCAGCCAGGCCTGACGGTTTTCTATGGTAGCGGTAATATCAAGGAAAACCAATTCGTCAGCGCCTTGCTCTACATATTTCTTGCTCAGTTCAAGCGGATCGCCACTGTCCTGCAGGCCACGGAAATTGACACCTTTTACGGTGCGGCCATTCATAATATCCAAACAGGGTATGATTCTTTTTTTCAACATAAATTTACCAGTTCATCAAGTGTAAGACGTCCCTCATACAGCGCTTTGCCAATTATTGCTGCTTCACAGCCGCTTTGTTTTAATGCCTGCAAATCAGCTATCGAAGACACCCCGCCACTGGCAATAAGACTTACCTTACAAGTTGACAGTATGTCTTTATAAAGTGACACAGCCGGCCCTGCAAGCATACCATCCCGGCTAATGTCGGTACTGAGCACATAGCGCACACCTTGCTGCTCGTAGTCGGCTATAAAGTCCACCACATCCAATTCGGTATTTGCCAACCAACCGGCAGACTTTACCTGACGATTGCGACTGTCGGCAGCCAGAATTACCCGCTGTGGCCCATATTGTGCCAGCCAACGTGCAAATATATCAGGCCGGCTTACCGCTACGCTACCTACCACTACCTGTGCGGCACCACTTTCAAAGGCCATGCGTAGCGCTTCATCATTATGCAGCCCTCCGCCAAAATCAATTTGCAAATCGGTGGCATGGCTAATCTGCTCCAGCACTTTATAATTAACTACTTTCCCCTGGCGGGCGCCATCCAAATCTACCAGATGCAGGTGGCGCAGACCACTATCGGCAAATCTTTTAGCCATCTCCACCGGATTTTCATGATAAACTTTGGCGGTAGTAAACCGCCCCTTTTGCAGGCGCACACATTTGCCGTCCAGGATATCTATTGCAGGTATTATTCTCATAGTTTCAGAAAGTTTTGCAGGACTTGTTCTCCCGTTGCAGCCGATTTTTCGGGATGGAACTGGGTAGCATAAAAATTATCCTTGTGCAGGGCTGCACTAAAAGTAACCCCATAACGGGCCGTAGCAATGGTATGGCTGCATACCCTGGCGTAGTAGGAATGCACGTAATACAGGTCATCCTGCCGGTTGACACCCCGGAGTAATTCATTGGGCGTGCCCGGCAGGTCACTGAAATTGTTCCACCCCATATGCGGCACTATGCTGCCGGCCGGAAAAGGTTCTACCACAGTATCAAATACCCCGAGGCAGGCAGTATAACCCTCTGCACTATAACGACACAGCAATTGCAGCCCCAAACAAATTGCCAACACGGGCTGTTGAAGGGACAAAATTGTGTTATCGAGTTGGTGTGCCCGCAAATAAGACATGGCCGAAGCCGCCTCGCCAACTCCCGGAAAAATCACTTTGTCGGCCTGCCTGATAGCATTAGGGTCGTTGGTAATGATGCTTTTATAACCAAGCCGGTCAAGGGCATTTTGCACCGAACCTATATTGCCGGCATTGTATTTTATTATGGCTATCATAGCTGTCCTTTTGTGCTGGGTATGGTGGTTTTGCCACTGCGGGCCACGGCCATTTGCAAAGCTTTGCCAAAGGCCTTGAAAACAGCCTCTATTTTGTGGTGTTCATTACGGCCGGTAGCAGTAATGTGCAAGGTACAGCAAGCTGCATCGCTAAAAGACTTGAAAAAATGTTCAAACATTTCCGTGGGCATATCACCGATTTTTTCACGCTTGAAGTCAGCCTGCCAAACCAGATACGGCCGACCGCTGAAATCAACAGCCACCTGGGCCAGGGCCTCATCCATGGGCAACACAAACCCATAGCGTTCTATGCCTTTTTTGTTGCCCAGCGCCCGATCGATGGCCATGCCCAGCGTCAGTGCCGTGTCTTCTATGGTGTGGTGCTCATCTACATGCAAGTCGCCTTGTGCCTGCAAGGTGATATCAAGTTGGCCATGGCGAGCCACTTGCTCCAGCATATGATCGAAGAAACCCAGCCCTGTAGCTATATCGGACTGGCCACTACCATCCAGGTCAACAAGGGTTGTGATAACAGTTTCGTTGGTTTTACGGCTGGCCTTGCCCTGTCGTGGACGCTTTTTTAGAAAACGGTAAATCTCGGCCCAACTGGTAGTTGTCAAAGCTGCCTGCTGGCACTGCCGGCCGAGGAATATTCCCTGCGCTCCCAGGTTTTTTGCCAGTTGTATGTCGCTCAAGCGGTCGCCTATCACAAACGAGCCCGGGAGGTCATAAGGGCCATGCAGGTATTTGCCCAGCATACCGGTGCCGGGTTTACGTGTAGGCGCTTTTTCTGCCGGCAGACTACGATCGATAAAAATATCAGCAAAGGTTATCCCTTCGTTGGCAAAGGCTTTTATTATGGCATTATGAACCGGCCAGAATTTTTCTTCGGGAAAAGCAGGTGTACCCAGCCCATCCTGGTTGGTAACCATCACCAACTCGTAATCCAGCTCCGTAGCAATACGTGCCAGCCACTGAAAGACACCGGGATAAAATTCGAGCTTTTCGAAACTATCCAGTTGCTTATCCTCCGGTGGCTCTACAACCAACGTGCCATCCCTGTCTATAAACAATACCTTTTGCATACTATCTTTCTTTGAGTGTTTTCAATAGCAATTCATTCTGTTGTGGCGTGCCAACAGTAACGCGCAGGCAATCCGCAAGTGGTGCAGCCATTTGCCGTACCAGAATACCCGCCTGGCGCAAACGGCTATGGATTGCAGGCGCATCTTGCCAGCGGACCAGTAAAAAATTGGCCGCAGAAGGATACACCTGCCGTACAAATGGCAGTTGCAGCAATGCCTGACGGAGTTTTTCGCGCTCCCGGATAATCAGGTCGGTTTGCGCTTGCCGCCCCTCCTGATCGACCAGTAGTTTAAGCGCCAGGTGCTGACTCAGGGCATTTACATTGTAAGGGTATTTAATTTTATTCAATACCTCTATCACTTGCCTGTGTGCAAATGCCAGGCCCACCCTGAGACCAGCCATACCATAGGCCTTACTTAATGTCTGCAGCACTACCAGATTGGGAGAGGCGGCCAACCGGCTCAAGGCACTGGGCGCTGCGGCAAAGTCAATGTAAGCTTCATCCACCACCACCAGGCCGTTAAACAATCCGGCTATCTCACTGATGCGCTGTAAATTGATTAGATTGCCGGTAGGGTTATTGGGCGAACAAAGGAATATAATACCCGGTGAGGTAAGTTGACGGCTGATTTGCCGGATGTCAGGCAAGTCAAAATCCTCCACCAGAGGTATTTCAACCACCTCCACATTATTTAGCCGGGCCACAACCCGGTACATGCCAAAAGTTGGCGGAAAGAAATACACCCGGTCTTTACCCGGCTCACAGAAAGCCCTCACCAGCAAATCTATGGCTTCATCACTACCATTGCCTATAAAAATTTGTTCGGGGTTGATGCCCTTTATTTCAGCAATAGTCTCTTTTAATGAAGTTTGATAAGGATCGGGATAGCGGTTGTACCCTGTATCAAAGGGGTTCTCATTCGCATCAAGCAGTATGGCAGTACTATCATAAACAGCTCCCCTTGCCGATTGATACGGTTGCAGCGCCCGGATATTGGGTCTGACAAGACTATTCAGGTCAATCATTGCTTGTATTGTTAAGTCTTATGGTAACGGCATTTTTATGCGCCTGCAGCTGTTCGGCTTCGGCCATCACGGTCACTGTATTACCGATTGCCTGTAAGCCTTGCCGGCTGAGTTGCTGAAAGGTAATTTTCTTGACAAAGCTGTCTAGCGCGACCCCACTATAACTTTTAGCCCAGCCATTGGTAGGCAGGGTGTGATTGGTGCCGGTGGCATAATCACCGGCACTCTCGCAACTATAGTGTCCTACAAACACCGAGCCGGCATTGATCACCTCATCGGCATAGATTTCGGCCTCATCCAGCGCCAGAATAAGATGCTCAGGAGCATACCGATTGCTAAACTGCAAGCACTCTTGCAGGTTGTCGAAGCAAATGGCATAACTTTTTTGTAAGGCCTGACGGGCCAGCGACTGGCGCGGCAATTGGTTAAGCTGGTTGTCCAATGCCCGCAGAGCAGCCTGTAACACCGGCATATGGTTGCTCAGTAAAATCACCTGACTGTCTGCACCATGCTCGGCTTGCGATAAAAGGTCGGCTGCCAGGTAATCAGGATTGGCTGTTTCATCGGCTATTATAAGCACCTCACTGGGGCCAGCGGGCATATCTATGGCCACGCCTTGCTGTTGAATCAACTCTTTGGCTTTGGTTACATATTGATTGCCGGGGCCAAAGATTTTATACACCTGTGGTATGGTTTCCGTACCATAGGCCATGGCCGCTATGGCCTGGGCGCCACCTACTTTATAAACTTGCCTTAACCCCAGCAAACCGGCCGTATAAAGTACAGCCGGATGCAAACGGCCATCGGGGCCAGGGGGTGAGCACACTGCTATTGTCCGGCAACCGGCCAATAAGGCCGGAGTGCCCAGCATCAGGAGGGTGGAAAACAAGGGAGCCGAACCACCCGGTATATAGAGGCCTACCTTTTCAATAGCAACACTCTTGCGCCAACAACGGATACCCGTTGCCGGAGTAATCACCTCAGGCGAATCTTGCTGGGCTGCATGAAACCGGCCGATATTTTCCCGGGCTACCGTAATGGCCTCCTGCAGGCTCCCGGGTACCTGGCTGGCAGCCTCTTCCATTTCTGCCTGCGACACTTGTATATCCGTCAGTTCCACTCCGTCAAACTGCCGGGCATAGGCACGGAGCGCCTGATCTCTGCCAGTACGAACGGCCGCCAGAATAGCGCTCACCTTTTTGGTAAGCTCTGTGTCATCAAGCAACGGGCGCTGCATAATGGCCGGCCACTCTTCTCTTGAAGGTTTTTTGAGTAGTATCATTATATTATCATTTTATCAATCGGAATCACCAAAATACCCTCGGCTCCGGCTGCCTGAAGCTCATCTATCACCTGCCACAAGCGGTCTTCAGCTATCACCGAGTGCAACGATGACCAACCTTCCTGCGCCAACGGCAATACCGTAGGGCTTCGCAACACCGGCAGAATCCGTGAAATGGCCGGCACTTTAGCGGTTGGCACATTCATCAAAATATAGCGGTGGCCGGCAGCCCGCAACACTGCTCTGATGCGAAACAGCAACTTATCCAGCAAGGCAGACTTGTCAGGAGCAAGCCGGCTACCCCTGGCCAGTACCGCTTCCGATTCCAGAATAGTATGCATTTCCCGCAGACCGTTTTTAAACAAGGTACTTCCCGAACTCACCAAATCGCAAATACCATCGGCCAGGCCGATATTCGGAGCAATTTCTACCGAGCCGGATATTTTGTGTATTTCGGCTTGTATATTGTGCGACTGCAGGAAACGTCTTAATGTATTGGGGTAGGAAGTAGCTATCTTTTTGCCGGCAAAAAAAGACAGGTCTTCGGTCTCTATGTCTTTGGGTACCGCCAGGCACAGCCGGCAACGCGAAAACCCCAGATGTTCCACTACCTTTACTTTCTTCTGCTGCTCAACCAGAATATTCTTGCCGACAATACCGATGTCAGCTACCCCGTCTTCCAGATATTGTGGAATGTCGGCATTGCGCAGATACAGTACTTCCAGAGGAAAGTTGCGGGCGCTGACTTTGAGTTTTTCCTCACCGTTTTCTATGGCAATACCACAGTTGCGCAGCAATCTGATAGATTCTTCGCTCAGTCTGCCTTGTTTTTGAAGTGCAATTTTCAGTTTACTCATGCCTGTGGGTTTGTGCCCGAGTAAACCTGAAGGGGAGATATAAAAAAAACCCGCCAGACTTACTCAGGCGGGTTTTTGGTCTATGCTTTTACACATACATCATCCATCACTCGCCTGGAGGCCAGTATGAGTAGAATGATGATGTGAATATATGCCGTTCATTTTTTTATTTGTGGGGGCAAATATAAAACATCCCTTTTAAATTACCATAGCGCTTTACTTAGAGAAGCAAAGGCAAGGCGCAAATCATTATATCTTTTCCAAAGGGCATGATTTCCCCGTTACCCTGGTGGACAAAAAAAGTAATGGTATTATTGTTAATCATTTTTTAACAAAATAGCATTAAACAGCAGTTTGTAGCTGGCGCGTGGCTGCCCCCTGAACTGCGGCCGGAAACCGAAGAGCACCACACGGCCGCTGCCCAGCTTCACCTCCATTACCGCCCCTTTGTTTTTCAGGTAGCGGTTTTGTCCCAACGCCCAACCACTCATCAGGATGTCGCGGTCGGCATAGCGGGCTACCACCTTCACCTCGGGGCGTGGTGGTGCCTGGGTGTCTTCGCGGCCGCCTTCACCTTTTTGCGATTTCACCACCGTTTTAAAAGCCCGTGAGCGGGCAAACGAAGCGGCAATCTCCGGTTGCATACCGTAGGCCACCGCCTGGGTGGTATCTACTTTTACCCGCACCAGCGAGCCGGGTATAAAAAACTGATTGGGCCGCGTGCCGGCCACTACATTCTGTACCGGCAAGCCAAACTGCGCGATGGCAAAGTCGGAGGCGGCATCGAGAGTGATCAGGGTGCCGCCTTGCTCGACATACTTTTTCAACCGGTAAGCGCCCTCAAGCCCCATGCCTCCGGTATATTCAGGCGGCATAGTACCGGGGGCGTGACCGTTGAGTATCCGCTGCGGACTTTGCGAGGGTATGATAATAGCCGTATAAGCCGACAGGTCGCGGCTGTGCATATCGGCATCGTGCAGGGTGTCCACGGCAAAGCCATGCTGCTGCAACATCCAGCGCGTCCAGCCTTCGTCTATATTGGCCACCCAGGATTTGTAGATACCCACTTTGATGGCCGGCAAGGGCTTTGATTGCGCCCCGGGCCGCTGTGCCAGCCGGTAGAAATCAAGCCCCAGTTCGGTTGCCAGTTCGTTCACCCGGCTGGCAGCCCCGGCAGTATCGGCCACCCAGAAGCTACCGGCCGGGTGTGTCAGTTTGCCCTGGCGGTAGGGTTGCTGCAAGCGGTACACCGTCAAGCCGGCCTGTTTTAGTCTGTTCATAGCGGTATAGCTGTTGTTTTGTCGCGGCCACCACAGATAGCCGGCCTCCCCCTTGCCGATAACCCGGCCGGCCTCAGCTACTACGGTATCTACAGGCTCGGTTTTGGCCTCGAAAGGTTCGGTGATACGGTCTATTGCCACGCCCATTTGCATAGGCAACGTCCAGCCGGCCAGGTCGTAAGGCGGCATGGGCGGCCCACCGGGGTAGCGGTACTGGTTGGGGTATTCCTGCTTCTCCATCAGGTCTTCCAGAAAAGGGCGAAAAGCCTGGGCCCCATAGGCTATCAGGGTGCCGGCCGGATATTCCTTGTCGCCAGCCTTAAATTTTTTCGTGGCGCGGTGCACCTCTACACCACCCAGCAGCAGAATATTGGCCAGGTTACGCGCCTCCCCGCTATCCCACTGACTGGGGCTGAAGATATAGGCATAGACGGTATTGTCGCCCGTTTTTTCAATGGCATCGCGACCCATGCGGTAGATGTTGTAGAGCAGGTCTTCTCTGCGGTCGGCTGCGAAATCGAGGATGCCCATCGAAGCGGTGATCATATAGTCCACCGCATCACGAAAGTGCGACTCGCCACCCCGCCACGGGTAAGGGTAGAACACCTCAGTGCCATTGGTAGCACGGCCGGCCACCGATTTGGGTATGGAGTCGGGGTCGTAATAACGGGGGGTGGGTGTGCGGTGCGCCACCTCGGTAAGAATACCGATCATGTTGTGGAAGTACGGGGCCGTACGCATGCCGCCATTCCACCACATGCTGAAATTGGTGCCTGAGATCACTCCGGGCATTTTCTTCATGGCAAAGCGTTCGGCCATGGCGGTGCCCACCAAGTTCACACCGGTGGTTACCCCGGGGTGGATGCGCGGATTGACCGGGCTGCGGAAGGGCGGCAGAAAAATGCGTGCCCAGGCCGGTGAGGTCTGGTGATGGTTGTGCACGATTTGCGGATACCACTCACGGTACAGCACATGGGTAGCGGCCCGGGTCTCGGGCATGTTGTTCATAAACCAGTCGCGGTTATTGTCGTGCCCCACATATTTCTGATACAGGATAGGCGGGTCGGTGGTCTCCCAGGGGGTGCCCAGGTTACGCTCGTACCAGGTGGCCACTATCTCCAGCCCATCGGGGTTGATAACCGGACACAGCAGTATAATCACGTTGTCGCGTATCTTCTGCATCTCAGGGCTCTCTTCACTCACCAGGCGCCAGGCCAGCTCGGAGGTCATCTGGGCGTGGGCGGCTTCACGGGCATGCATGCCTCCGTCAATCCACACTACGGCCTTGCCTTGCTGTGCCAACTGGCGGGCTTCTTGCGGACTTATGCGCGCCCGCGCCAGGTGTTCGCTGATACTGCGCCACTTGTCGAGCTGCTGCAGGTTGGCAGCCGATGAGATGAAAAACAACTTGATCGGCCGCCCCATCACCGAGCGGCCGATATCGATCATACGGATGCGGTTGGACGAGGCTACCAGCTTGTCGTAGTAAGTGAGCATCTGATCGTAGCGGGCCAGCTTGTAGTCGGCCCCTACACGAAAGCCGAACACCTCTTCCGGGGCAGGGATTTGCGCCCTAAGAGGGTTGGGAAAAAGTACGGCAAAAGCAAAAACGAAGGGAAGGAGATGTCTTTTCATGGCAGGAAATATTGAATATCAGGGGCAAGTTACATGCCGATAAGAAATAAATGTATTTATTTTACGTAAAAGGTAGCCAGACGACATGACCATACATATCTCCGCCAAGCCACAGGACATAGCCGAAACCGTATTGCTGCCGGGCGACCCGCTGCGCGCCCGCGGCATAGCCGAGACCTATCTGGAAGATGTGGTATGCTATAGCGAGGTGCGTGGTATGCTGGGCTTTACCGGCACCTGGCAAGGCAAGCGCGTTTCGGTGCAGGGCACCGGTATGGGTATGCCCAGCACGGCTATCTATGTGCACGAACTGCTAGCCCTGGGCGCCAGGCGCCTGATAAGAGTGGGCACCTGTGGCGCCTATCACCGCCACCTCGATATTGGCAGCCTGATTATTGCCATGTCGGCCTGCACCGATTCGGCCATTAACCGCCATATTTTTTTCAATAAGGACTATGCCCCTACGGCCTCCTTCCGCCTGTTGCAACAGGCCGTACAGGTGGCTACCGAGCAGGGCCTGGAGGTACAGGTAGGCAGCGTACTCTCCAGTGATGCTTTTTACAATAGCCAGACCGAACACTGGAAGACCTGGGCTGCTTACGGGGTGCTGGGGGTTGAGATGGAAACAGCCGCCCTTTACACGCTGGCCGCCCGCCAGCAGGCCGAAGCGCTCACCATCCTGACAGTAAGTGATAACCTGGTAACCGGTCAACTGGCTACGGCCGAAGAACGGCAGAATAATTTCGACAAGATGGCCGGTATTGCCCTGCAACTGGTGTAAGAGGGAAAGGAGCCGGCCGCAAGAAAGCAGCCATTTCGCAGGCACAACTTTTTTGCCTATTATTGCGTTAACACCGTTGCAATAACTATTTATGACATCGGTAAGATATGGGCGCACCAGGACAACAATTCATTACTGACGACCAAGGCAAAAAAGTGGCGGTTATTCTTCCAATTGAGGAATATAAAAAAATGATGGAAGAACTGGAAGAGTTGGAAGACATACGGCTTTACGACCAGGCAAAAAAAGAGGATGATGGTAAACGGTTACTTTTAAGTGACTATCTTAAGAAGCGCCAAACCAAATAATGGCTGCCTATACGGTACAAATAACCAAAAATGTAGAAAAGGTATTAGACAGGCTCCCTGATCGTATCGTATATCCTATCCTGGAAAGAATTGCCGATCTGGCAAATAACCCAAGACCCAAAGGTTGTAAAAAACTAAGAGGCCGCAACGGCTATCGTTTTCGGCAGGGAAATTACCGGATTATCTATGAGATTTTTGATAGTGAACTGGTAGTAGTCATCATCGCAGTCGGACATCGAAAAGACATTTGTCTATAGCCTGTTTTTTTGAAAGTTCACATTTCCCGGCAAGCAATATGCTGCGCAGCAATAATTTTGATAAAATGACCCGTATTACCCTGCAACTGGTGTAAGAGGAAAGGTGCCGGCCGCAGGGGAGCGGCATCATCGTCTGCATCCCTGCGGAAATGTAGGTAAAAAAAAGAATTATAAGTCCATACTGAGAGGCTGATTTAATTGGAGATTTCCAGTGCTACACGTACCAGATTACCTTCCTATATAAAAAAAGAAATTGTTATGCGTGCATACTATTTTCAGGAAATTCCTATTTTTATGTGCGCATACCAAGGTGCCGGATAAGGGCACAAAAAAAGGCTTCTACAAGAATGTTTGCAGAAGCCTGGCGGTGTGGTGATGAGTGGATTCGAACCACCGACACACGGATTTTCAGTCCGATGCTCTACCAACTGAGCTACATCACCATCCGAATTGGACGTGCAAAGGTAATATAAATAAAGGTTTGAAGCCAAAACATAATTTTAAAAAACACCAACTAACTGCAACAATATGACGACTTACGTAGCACAAGTGATCTTTCTATTGCTGCTGGCCGTAGCAGGCTGGTTGCTGGCCAGGCGTATCCGGTTTATCAAGGCAGCCATCGGGCTGGGCAAACCCGAGCAGCGCACCGACCATCCGGCAGCCCGCTGGCGCAATATGCTGCTGGTGGCTTTCGGGCAGCGCAAGATGTTCAAGAAGCCCATACCCGCCCTGCTGCACCTGTTTGTCTATGTAGGCTTTCTGCTTATCAATATCGAGGTGCTGGAGATAATCATTGACGGGCTGGCGGGCACGCACCGTATCTTTGCCCCATACCTGGGCCACGCCTACACCTGGCTGCTCAACTTCTTCGAATTGCTGGCCGTGTTGGTGATGGCAGCCTGTGTCATTTTCCTGATCCGCAGGAATATCATCAAGGTGCCGCGCTTTCACAAGCCGGAGATGCGCCACTGGCCTTACCTGGACGCCAACCTGATCCTGATTTTTGAGATTTTGCTGGTGCTGGCCATCCTGAACATGAATGCGGCCGATCAGTTGTTGCAGGCCCGTGGGGTGGCACACTACACCCCTACCGGCAAGTTGCTGTTCAGCAGCTTTTTTATGCCCCCGCTGCAAGGCTTGTCGACCCCCGTACTGGTAGCCATGGAACGCTTCTTCTGGTGGTTTCATATTGCCGGCATCCTGGCCTTTGCGGTGTACGTAACCTACTCCAAACACCTGCATATCTTCATGGCTTTCCCCAACACCTGGTATGCCGATTTGCAGCCCAAAGGCAAGATGAGCAACATGGAGGTGGTGACCAACGAGGTGAAAATGATGCTGGGCCTGCAGCCCACCCAGGAGGCCGCCCCACCCCCCGAGGAGATAGGCCGCTTTGGCGCCAAAGATGTAACCGACCTGAGCTGGAAAAGCCTGATGGATGCCTTTACCTGCACCGAGTGCGGGCGCTGCACGGCCGAATGCCCGGCCAACCTGACCGGCAAAAAGCTCTCGCCCCGCAAGATTATGATGGATACGCGCGACCGCGCTGAAGAGCTGGCACGCCTGCAACTGACTGGCAACGGCACAGACGACCCGCATACCCTGCTGGACAATTTCATTAGCCGCGAAGAGCTGCATGCCTGCACCACCTGCAACGCCTGTGTAGAGGCTTGCCCGGTGCTGATCAACCCGCTGCGCATCATCCTTGACCTGCGCAGATACCTGGTAATGGAAGAAAGCAGCGCCCCGGCCGAGTGGAATGCCATGTTTCAAAATATCGAAACCAGCTTTAACCCCTGGAAGTTCGCCCCGACCGACCGCTTTAAATGGGCCGATGAGATGAAAAGCAACAATTAATACCTTCAATCACAACAATAGTTATTATACAAAGTTCCAAACCTATTAAATATAAACTCATGTCAAATTCTGCAACAATCAATATACCCACCATGGCCGAGTTGGCTGCCAGGGGCGAAGCGCCCGAGATCCTGTTCTGGGTAGGCTGTGCCGGCTCCTACGATGAACGCTACAAGTCTGTCACCAAAGCCTTTGTCGAGATTCTCAACAAGGTAGGCATCCGCTTTGCCGTGTTGGGCGAAGAAGAAACCTGCACCGGAGACCCCGCCAGGCGAGCCGGCAATGAGTTTCTCTTTCAGATGCAAGCCATGGCCAATATACAGGTGCTCAACGGCTACGGCATCAAAAAGATCGTTACCGCCTGTCCGCACTGCTTCAACACCATCAAAAACGAATACCCCGACCTGGGGGGTGAATACGAGGTGCTGCACCATGCCGAATTTCTGCAGCAGCTAATCGATGCCGGTAAAATAAAAATGACCGATGGCAGCACCTATCAGGGACAGAAGATCACCTATCACGACTCCTGCTACCTGGGGCGGGCCAACGATATCTACGAAGCACCGCGCAGCGTACTGGCAGCCCTGGACGCCCAACTGGTGGAAATGAAACGCTGCCGTACCAATGGCCTGTGCTGCGGTGCCGGGGGTGCCCAGATGTTTAAGGAGGCCGAGCCGGGTAAGAAAGAGATCAATGCCGAGCGGGCCGATGATGTGGTAGCCAGCGGAGCCGACATAGTGGCCACCGCCTGCCCCTTTTGCATGACCATGCTGCAAGACGGCCTGCGGCATAACTACGAAGAAAAAGGCATCAAAGTGCTGGATTTGGCTCAATTGCTGAACAGCCGGGATAAAGGGTGAAGCGGGGATGCGTATATGCGTGGATGCGGAAATGCGGGGAAGCGGGTTTTAGCTCGAAGCCTGCGTGCCGTAGGCAGGCTCGAAGCCCGTGTGCCGCAGTCAGGCACGAAGCTACTAGTGGGCGGATATCCCCTTTAGGGGAATAAGGGGGCGCAGGTGGGTAACGGAGGTCTGAGAAAAGATGTCTGATGACATAAAAATCTAAAACCAGCAGCCATCAATCTGTAATATGAAATCCTAACCGCAAAGGGCGCAAAGGTGACGCAGAGGGCGCCAAGGGGCTAAGCGGAAATGCGAATATGCGTGGATGCGGAAAAGTGTAGAAGCGAAGAAGCGGGTTTTAGCTCGAAGCCTGCGTGCCGTAGGCAGGCTCGAAGCATGCGTGCCGTAGGTAGGCTGGAAGCTACTAGTGGGCGGATATCCCCTTTAGGGGAATAAGAGGGCGCGGAGGGGTAACGGAGGCCTGATAAAAGATATCTGATGACGGATAAATCTAAAAATAACGGCCGTCAATCTGCAATATGAAATCCTAACCACAAAGGGCGCAAAGGTGACGCAGAGGGTGCCAAGTGGCTAAGCGTATATGCGGGGATGCGGAAAAGCGGGGAAGTGGGGAAGCGAAAATGCAGGTTTTAGCCCGCCTGGCCGCGGGCAGGCTGGAGGCTGGAAGCTGATAGCGGGCCGGGCCTCCCCACTAGGGGATTGAAGGAGTGCAAGGGGCTGATAGCTACGAATCAAAATTAAGAAACGGAACACAATAAAAAATCTAAAAAAGGAAAGGCCGGCCTGCCGGCCGACCTCCCAAACTGCCATGCTACATGTACAGCTTAACTCAAAACTCTCATAAAGAAATCAGTTTGAAAGTTTTTCGTTTAATTGGCTGTGATGGTAACCTTAATCATGGCACTTACCTCCGGATACGTATAATTATCGTTCACCTTATCCACCGTACCGTTTTCATCGGTACCAGTATTGGGGCCAGCCTGGCGTAGCGGCTGGTTCATTCCGGCTCCGGGAAATTCATTTACTTCGGTACCGGCATCCCACAGGCTTACCTGCATGGTCATATCACCGGATACCGGCTGTCCCTGGTTAAAGAGCGGCAAGCCGCTGTCGTCAAAGGCAAAAAACAGGTCGTTCGATTGCACCAGCATGGTAGCAAAATTGAGGTTGTCGCCTTCGCTGGCAGTAAACTCGAAAGAGTAGCTGGCTCCCGGCATCAGCGGCCCGGCTGCCGAGGCACCATCAGGCGTATTGAACACTCCGCTGGCTACTACCCCCTGCATGCTGCTCAGGGCGGCTGCCAGTCCGCTGGGGTCTCCATCCTCCGCCAGTGCTTCCAGACCCTGACCGGCATCGGCCTGCCCCTGCATAAACAAGGGTGCGCTACCTGCGGGCGCCACTACAAATACCCCCGGAGCAAAAGGCGACACATAGCCGGCACTGGCAGCCAGGTTGCTGTTCATCATACTTGGATCACCGTCTTCGGCAATCCTTTCCAACCCCGTGGAGGCCATGGTGCCGGCTTCAAACAGCTTGCCTGTATTGTCGTGCACCAGCCACACCCCGGGAGCCAGAGGTGTCTCCAGCATATTGCCACCCGATATATTTTCGATTTTGAGGGTAAAACTGTTGTCCCCATCATAGGTTAAGGTAGCTTTAATCACCAGGTCAACGGCCGGATAGGTATAACCGTCCATTACATCAGCTATCATTTTGATGGTGCCATTTTCGGCCATGCCGGTATTGGGGCCTGACTGCCGCGGAGCCTGGTCGGGACCTACCCCCGGCTCCTGGTTTACCTCGGTGCCGGCATCCCACAGATAAATCTGGGCCGTCACATCACCCGTTACCGGCATACCGTTGTTATCAAAAAGCGGAATGCCGCTGTCGGCCGGAGCAAAAAACAGGTCGTTCGACTGCACAAACATGGTGGCAAACGACAGATAATGCCCCTTGCCGGCATTAAAACTAAACTGATAGGCTTTGCCCGGAGTGGCAGGCCCCGGACTGCTGTCGCCTACTGGCGTATTGAATACGCCTGTCTGAAAATAAGCCTTCGGCTCACTTACATTTTCGATTTTCACGGTAAAACCCGCTGAAGGCTTTACCGGCTCTTCTTTTTTCTTGCATGCTACACCCAATACCAGCAGGGCAGTAGCAAAATACATTAATCTTTTCATAGCATTTGAGTTTGTTTAAACCCAAAGCTCACTGAAAAGTATTACGGAAATATTACAAAAAAATAGACAATTTATTACATAGGGTTCCTATGCACTTTTCGGCAACACAAAAGTAAAAGTAGTGCCGCCTGTACGGTTGTTAAGCAGGGTTATGGTGGAATTATGAATCTCCAATATGCGCTTTACGATAGCCAACCCCAGTCCGGTGCTGTTTTTATCGAGGCTCACCCGCTTGTCGCCAATATGATAGCGGTCGAAGATATATGGCGCCTGGTCTTCGGGTATGCCCTGACCGGTATCGGATACCTTGATTTGCACATTCTCTGACATATCGTCCACTTCCAGCGTAATGCTGCCGTTCTCAGGGGTATATTTAATGGCATTGTCCACCAAATTCTGCAGTACCCTTTCTATTAAATGCACATCGGCATTTACCGCCAGTTGTTTTTTCTTGATGCGCGCCTCCAGGCTTATGCCTTTCTGCTGGGCGATAATACTGAACTCCCTGACCACGTCATGAATAAGCTCATCGATATAAAATATCTCTTTTTTGGGCTTGATCTGCTGCGACTCCAACTTGGTTAGCTCAAAGAGCTCCTCTACCAGTTTGCGCAGCCGCTCGGTACTTTCCAGGGCGGTGTTCAGGTATTTGCGCCTGTCGTCTTCGCTTATTTCCTGGTCTTTCATGATCAGCGTTTCTATATACCCTTGTATCACGGCCAGGGGGGTGCGCAGGTCGTGCGATACATTGCCCACCAGTTCCCTGCGCAGCTTCTCCATCGATTTCATATTCTCAATATTGCCCACTATAGTGTCGGCCATATCGTTAAAGGCCAGCGCCAGGTCGTTTATCTCACCACCTTTGCTCACCGGTATGCGGGCGCTGAATTCCCCCTGCTGAAAACGCTTCACCGTGGTTATAATCTTATTGATGTTTTTGGTAACCGCCCAAAAAACCACCGAGCCGATGATAAAAGCCGCCAGCAGGGTAATGAGCATGGTGGCCGAACCGAGCCTGAGAATATAATTGCCTTGCAGCAGTGCCGAAACCGAATCGAGTTCTTCGCTGGCCAGAATCACATATACATAGCCTACCACACGGCCGTTTTCTTTGATTTCGGCAGCCGAAAAAACTTTCTTCACCCCGGGATTACGCGGGTCATCACCCTCTATAATGCCCTCCCGGTGGCCTTGCAGAAAGGTCTTGATAGGGCCCAGGTCCACCCGTTTGGCCACCACCTTCTTTTCCGGAGCCACATAGTTGAGTATATTGCCCTGTGCATCAAGCAGATACACCTCTATACTGGGGTTAATGGCCATCAGGTGGTGCATAATGGCATCGGTGGCATCTTCCGACAAGGTGCCGTTGATAAAAGGCTTTACCTCCTTGACGATACTCTTGGCAATGGGGGCATTCAGCCGTTGGTTTTTTTCAATAAAATATTCTTCTGACATCCTGGTGGATATAAAGATATATGCCACCCCGATACCTGCCAGGATAAGAAAGAAAGTAAGCGATATCTTCCAGTAAAAACCGGTAAAAGGTATTTTCATAATAAAAGGTTAACTGATTTCATCATTAAAGCGATAGCCGACTCCCCAGGTAGTGAGCACAAATTGCGGCCGGGCGGCATCGGCTTCTATCTTGCCACGCAAGCGATTGATATGGGCATTTACCGTGCCCTCATAACCCTCGTATTCATAGCCCCAGATGAGGCTAAGCAGGCGCTCACGCGAATAAGTCTTGCCGGGATTGGCGGCCAGCAGCACCAGCAAATCAAACTCCTTGGGAGTCAGGTCAACCCGCTCATCATCAAGGGTAACTTTCCTTCTGGCCAGGTCAATAGTCAGGTTAGCATAGCGCAGCACCTTCGTTTTGCTGTCCTGAATATGCGAGGTCCTTTCCGAGCGTCTGAGCAGGGCCTTTACACGGGCTATCAGCTCTCTGATACTAAAGGGCTTGGTCAAATAATCATCGGCCCCCAGTTCCAGGCCCAGCACCTTGTCTATCTCCTCGGCCCGGGCGGTCAGCATAATAATAGGCAGGCTCAGATTAGCGGCTCTGATCTCGCGGCATAGCTCCAGGCCATCCATAGCAGGCAGGTTGATATCCAGAATGGCCAGGTCAAAATTTCCAGCCAGCACTCTTTCCAGACCCTCACGGCCATCGGTACAGGCGGTAAGCCGGTAATCAGGCTCACAAAAATGAATGGCCAGCAGATCAATGATATCCTTGTCGTCTTCTACCAGGAGGATATTGGTCATAGTCAGGTTGGTTCAGGTAGTTATCTTTTTATAACGGCAAAACAACCAGGATGTTTACCGTAATTTGCCTGCTTCTTTGTAATTTTGTTACTAACATCACAACTTCTGTCAGGCTTTGCAAGTATTATAATAAACATGTTAGTTGCATTTGATTCTTTGCCCGCCAGTGCCAGGGTGTGGATATATCAAGCTGGCGCTATGCTCAACGAAACGCAACAGGGCGTTATCGCAGAGCGCGCCACTGCTTTTTGCGAGCAGTGGAGCGCCCATAGCCAGCCCTTAAAAGCTTCGTTTAAGATACTGCACAACAGATTCCTGATTTTGGCTGTGGACGAGTCCTTCAATACCGCTTCCGGATGCTCAATCGACTCTTCGGTGCACTTTATCCAAAGCCTGGAAAAAGAGCTGGGCGTCAGCTTCTTCGATCGCACTCAGATTGCTTTCCTGATTGACGATCAAGTGTATGTAGCCCCCCTCTCAAAATTACCGCAAGAGATCAATCAGGGGCGTATCACCCCCCAAACACCGGCTTTTAATCTGCAGGCACAGAATTTGCAAGACTTACAGGCAAAATGGCTGATACCGGCCGGACAAACCTGGATGAAAAGATATTTCAATGCGTAAGTACTGGTTTATATTATTCCTGCTTATTCCTTTGGCTGGGTATAGTCAGCTCAAAAAGGCCGACAAAAAGCTTAAGCGAGGCGAATACGAACTGGCCATTGCCGCCTATAAAAAACTCCTCGACAATCCTAAGTACGCGGCCGAAGCTAATTTCAAGATAGGCGAAGCCTACCGGCTGTCAAACCGCATCAAACAAGCCAAGCCTTACTACGAGGCAGCCATCAAGCAAGGCTACAAAAAACCGGAGGCCTTTTTCCATTTGGCCTACGCCCTCAAAGCCCATGAAGACTACCGTGGGGCCGAAAAGCAGATGAAGCAATTCTTGCAAATCGGCCAGGACGAAAAAATGCTCGCTATGGCCGAAAAGGAGCTTGACAACCTGGCCTATCTGGTGGTGCTCAATGAGAAAGAAACCTACTATCGGGTAAAAAATCTGTCGGCCCTCAACACGCGCATGGCTGAGTACTCACCCGTCTATAACAACGGCTATCTGTACTTTACCAGCAACCGCTATGGCGGCAAAACTTACAAAGCAACCGGCACCCCTTTTACCAACATATACCGCGTCAAGACCAAGGGTGCCCGGGTTGACACCACCACCATAGAGCCGCTGCCCAACGACCTGAACACCCCTAATGCCAATGACGGCACTATTACCTTTTCGCCCGATGGTAAAACCATGGTATTTGCCAAAGGCAATACCGGCAAGCGCAAGGGCACAGCCGATGTCAATCTGTATATTTCACGCTATCGCAACAAGGCCTGGTCGGAGCCGCGCATGCTGCCGATCAGCCGCCCCGACACGTGGGACTCCTCACCCAGCTTCAGCCGTGACGGTCGCACTCTTTATTTTGCTTCGCTGCGCGACCACCCCGATGCCCAGGGCGGTATCGACCTGTACTCGGCCCGTATGGACCGCAGAGGGCGCTTCGGCCAGGTGAAAAACCTGGGGCCGGAGATTAACACCCCGGGTGATGAGATGTTTCCCTATATCTCCAGCGATGGCCACCTGTATTTCTCCTCTACCGGCCATCCCGGACTGGGCGGGCTCGATATCTTCGTAGCCAAGCGCCAGGGCGGCAAGGTCACCGTAGAAAACCTGGGGCGCCCTATCAACTCCTCCAGCGATGACTTCGGCATCTTTCTGTTCAAAGCCGACCGCGGCTTTTTCTCCTCTAACCGCCCGGAAGGCAAAGGCGATGACGACATCTGGACCTTTGTAAATACCGACCCCAACCTGAAAACCGTCAACTATTTTCTGGCCGGGGTAACCAAAACACGCGATGAAGACAGCGGCAAAGAGCAGATACTGGCCAACGTAAAAGTGAAGCTGGTTGATGCCAACGACAATGAGCTGGACGAAATGGTTACCGGCACAGACGGTAAGTTTCAGTTTCGGGTTTATGAAAATGAAAACTACGAACTGATAGCGGAAAAGCAGGGCAAGGATGCCGAAAAATACTATGTAACCCGCGTGCCATACAGTACGGTGGGCAAATCCATCCCTCAGGAAGAGCTCAAAGAGCTGGTTACCAACGTAACCTTCGATACCACCGTTTATCTGGAGCCGATTATCCTGGAAAAACCCATTGTGCTGAAAAACATCTACTATGAGTTTGCCAAGTGGGATATCACCCCGCAATCGGCCCAGGAGCTCGACCGCCTGGTGCAGATCATGAAAGACAACCCGGACATCATCATCGAGCTGAGCTCGCACACCGACAGCGTGGATACCGAAGCCTACAACATGCGCTTGTCGCAGCGCAGGGCCGAAGCGGCTGTTAACTACCTCATCCAGGCCGGCATCTCACCCGACCGCCTGATTGCCAAGGGCTATGGCGAGTCGCGCCCTATTGCCCCCAACACCAACCCCGATGGCACCGACAACCCCGAAGGACGTGCCCTCAACAGGCGCACCGAGTTTAAGGTGATCAGGATAAACAAGCGCAAAGGCAAGGGCGACAATGAATTTGACGAGGACAAGTACTTCGAAGGGGTGGACGATGATGATGGGGGCGGACGCCTCTGATCCACATTCCTCATAATTATTGGGTCATGCCCATGCTGCCTGCGAAAATGACTATTTTTGCCGCATGAGCAAACGCTACCAGCAACGCGGGGTTTCAGCCGGCAAAGAAGACGTACACCAGGCCATTAAAAAAGTTGACAAAGGCCTTTTTCCGGGGGCTTTTTGCAAAATAGTACCCGACTACCTGGGCCACGACCCGGACTGGTGTGCCGTGATGCATGCCGATGGAGCCGGCACCAAGTCATCGTTAGCCTACCTCTACTGGCGCGAAACGGGCGACCTCTCCGTTTGGCGCGGCATTGCCCAGGATGCCATCGTCATGAATACCGATGACCTGCTGTGTGTAGGTGCTACCGGCCCTATCCTATTGTCATCCACCATCGGGCGCCACAAAAAGCGTATCCCCGCTGAGGTGGTAGCTGCGCTGATCAATGGTACCGAAGAGGTGCTGGCCATGCTGCGCGACCACGGTCTGGAAATCATCTCCACCGGTGGCGAAACAGCTGATCTGGGTGACCTGGTGCGCACTGTGGTGGTAGATAGCACCGTAACGGCCCGCCTGCCACGCCAGGAGGTGATCGACAACAGCCGCCTGGCTGCTGGCGATGTGATAGTAGGACTGGCCTCATTCGGGCAAGCCACCTATGAAGACAGCTATAATGGCGGCATGGGCAGCAACGGCCTCACCTCAGCCCGCCACGACCTTTTTCACCACGATTACGCCCGCCTCTACCCCGAAACTTACGACCCCGACATGCCAGCCGAACTGGTGTACAGCGGCCCCTACAAGGTAACCGATGCGGTAGAAGGCCTGCCGGTGAATATGGGGCAACTGGTGCTGGCGCCTACCCGCACCTATGCCCCGCTGGTAATTGAAATGCTGCGTAGCCTGCGGCCGCACATCCACAGCATGGTGCACTGCAGCGGGGGCGGACAAACCAAAATCACCCATTTTCTGCCTAAAGAAAAAGGCCGGGGGCTGCATGTAATCAAAGACAATCTGTTTGACACCCCGCCCCTGTTCAGGCTCATCCAGGAAGCCAGCCAAACCCCCTGGGAGGAAATGTACAAGGTCTTCAATATGGGCCACCGCCTCGAAATCTACCTGCCAGAAGCCTATGCCGCAGAGGTAATGGATATAGCCCGCTCTTTCAACATCGAAGCCCGCCTGATAGGCCGTGTGGAGGCTGCTGATAAAAGCAGCCTGACCATCCGCTCGGCCTATGGCACCTTTGCTTATCCGGTGGCCTGACAGCCGTAGTTATTTGGGCTGTAACTGCCGGTCGAGAAAATCGGCTGCAGCCCGGTAGGCAGCCAGCCAGGAGCGGTGCATCAGGAAGCCATGCACTTCATCCGGAAAGATCAACTGCTCGAAATATACCCCTTGCTTACGCAGCGACTCGGCCAGATGCACTGTTTCGCTAAAGGGCACATTGCGGTCGTCATCGCCATGGATAAGCAGTACAGGCGAGCGCCAGGTATGTACATAGGCCAGCGGTGAGGAGTCGAAAGCCAGTTTAGCGGCTGCGGCATTCTTGCCGGCATCGTAGGTAGGCACAAAGTTGCGGATCACGATATTCCAGTCGTGCACCCCGTGCAGATCGACCCCGGCAGCAAACAGATCGCTGGCTTTGGCCAGCCCCATAGCGGTAAGAAAACCGCCATACGAGCCGCCCCACAAGGCGATGCGCTCGCCATCCACCTCGGGCCGACTGCGCAGGTAGAGGCCGGCACCCAGCACATCGTTGAACTCGCTGGCTCCGCGTGCCCCGTAGTTGAGCGCCTCACGAAATTCCATGCCGTAACCGATGCCGCTGCGGTAATTGACCGACAACACCACATAGCCTTTGGCAGCCATGTATTGATTAAAAGCGTAGGCATTGTGGTAGTAGCCCCGGTGATGAAAGCCCAGCAGCATCTGCCTGCGCGAACCACCATGAAAAAATATTAATGCCGGCCGTTTTTCACCTTTTTTAAGATTTTTAGGTAAAAACAACTGTCCGTGAATGGCCATGCCATCGGCAGCACTGAAAATTACCTGCTGCGGCTCTACCAGCTCTTTGGCATCCGGAAACTCAGGTGGAATACTCCCGGCATGCACTTTCTCCGGCCGGGCCGACCCTGCCGGCCAGCGCATCACATGAGCCGGTACGATAGCGCCTGAAGCCAGGTAAAATAAATTGCCTTGTTTGTCGAGGCGGGGCGACCACTCAATGCCCTTGCCCGGAGTGAGCAACTGCGGCTTACCGGCTGGCAAGCGCACCTGCCAGATATGCTGGCGATCGATATCATCCTGATTGGAAGAAAACACCACTGAGCGGCCGTCCTGTGCCAGCGCCACAAACTGCACTTCAAATGCACCCGGGGTAAGCAGTTTTACCGCCCCGGACTGCACCTCCAGGGCATACAGGTGTGTCCAGCCATCTCCTTCATAAGGGAAAATAAGCTGTCCGGTGGCCGACCACAACAACTGGTTGGCGGCCGATATCCCCCGGAAAGCACTGCCCCGTCCGGGGGCCGCCTGCCACAACTGCCTTACCTTACCGCTGGCCACATCGGCCACCTGTATCGACCAGGGCAGAGCACTTC
Source organism: Cyclobacteriaceae bacterium (assembly GCA_015488485.1). Classification (GTDB taxonomy): domain Bacteria; phylum Bacteroidota; class Bacteroidia; order Cytophagales; family Cyclobacteriaceae; genus S012-113. The sequence goes on from WFNR01000164.1 coordinate 23,925, forward strand.
TGCGCGGCATAAAAGGCAGGCGCTCCTCCTCATTAGGAATGCGGATAAAGGCCAGGCGCTGCCCGTCCGGAGACCATACCGGATTGCTGTCATGATCTACCGAAGGCGCCAGATAAACCAGGGTGCTGTCAGCCAGGGTGTAAACACCGATAAAGCCGTGGTCACCACGGGCAGACACAAAGGCCAGGCGGCCGCCATCAGGCGAGAAACGCAGTGCCCGTACCTGCCCGCGGGTATGAATTAGCTGCTGTGCCTTTATCTTATCGGCCAGCGGGTCACAGCCATACACCTGTCCAGCCCTGATGAACACCAGCAGGCGGCCGTCAGGTGCCAGCGCAGGGCTGCTGCCGGTGGCTATCTTGCGAATCTTGCCGCTCTCCAGATCAACCTGCCAGATGGCGCGGGTTACTCCTTTGGTATTTAAAGCAGGGTTGGGTAGTTCACCCCTGCGGTTGGGCGCTCCCCCACGTACATAATATAGCCGGCTGCCATCGGCAGCAAACAGCAACTGCCCAAGTGCCTGGCCATCATCCTCGGTATAGGCAGTGAGTTGGCGGGCCTCATAGGCAGGCGGGGCCGCCAGCCAGATATTGCGCACTCCGCGGCTGTTTTCTACCCAGGCTGCCTGCCCCTGCGGCCCCAGGGTAAGCGAGCCGGGCATAGCAGCCGACATGATCTGCTCCAAAGTAAAAGACTGCGAACGGGCCGGTAACCAGCCGGTGGCAAGTATAAACAGGGCAAGTAAAATTCTATGCATAATGAACATGGGATTGGTGTTTGGTGAATAATCATTGAAAGTTAAATAAACACCTGCCCTTACAAAAGCACTTTAGGACGAAGTAAAGCAATCGGATGATTAGCGGGGGTTGGGTACGGGTAAACCGGGCAAGTAAATGAAACAGGTGGATTTTCCGGGTTAAATTATCCGGCAACTATGTTTATACACGAAAAAAGCAGTATTTTAGTCGGTACAACCGCTGTACCAGAATCATTTGGGCAGAAATGCTGTACTTGTACGGTGGTTGTTCAGATAAAATTAAAAAAGATTGTACAAGGTATGATTTCCGTCATATTTTATAATAACAGCACCTCATACCTTCGCCAATTATTTGAACGAACTTTAAAAATTTACAAATGGGAGCAACCGCAGTTCAGGAATTAGACAAGGTGGTTATCAAGTTTGCCGGAGACTCCGGTGACGGCATGCAGCTTACCGGTACACAGTTTACCGGCACCTCCGCCCTGCTGGGCAATGATATCGCCACCTTCCCCGATTATCCGGCCGAGATTCGTGCACCGCAAGGCACGGTAGCCGGGGTATCGGGTTTTCAGGTACATATTGGTCAAACGCATATTTACACCCCGGGTGATCAGCCCGATGTGCTGGTGGCCATGAATGCCGCAGCCCTCAAAGCCAATATCAACGAGGTGCCGCGTGGCAAGACCATCATCGTAGATACCGACAACTTCAAGCGCAAAGACTGGGAAAAAGCCGGCTTTGAGGAGGACCCGCTGGAAAGCGGCCTGCTCAAAGACTACCACGTAATTGAGGCGCCTATCACCTCCCTCACGCGTACCGCCCTGGAAGGCATGGGGCTCGACAATAAGAGTATAACGCGTAGTAAAAATATGTTTGCCCTGGGCATGGTGTATTGGATGTTCAGCCGGCCGCTCGATTATACCGAGCGCTTTCTGAAAGATAAATTCGCCAACAAGGAGCTCATCTATGAGGCCAACGTAAAGGCGTTGAAAGCAGGCTACAACTATGCCGAAACCATCGAGGCCCTGTCATCGGCCTTTACCGTGCTGCCGGCTGATATGGAGCCCGGCCTTTATAAAAACATCATGGGCAACGAAGCCACCGCCTGGGGCTTTCTGGCAGCAGCCGAAAAAACCGGCAAGGAACTTTTCCTGGGTTCGTACCCTATCACGCCCGCTTCGGACATCCTGCATGAAATATCCAAGCACAAGCATTTTGGTGCCAAGGCCTTTCAGGCCGAAGACGAGATAGCCGGTATCACCTCGGCCATCGGAGCGGCTTTTGCCGGAGACCTGGCTATCACTACCACCTCCGGCCCCGGTCTGGCGCTGAAAGGCGAAGCTCTGGGCTTGGCTGTAATGACCGAGCTGCCGCTGGTTGTAGTGGACGTACAACGGGGTGGCCCCTCTACCGGCCTGCCCACCAAAACCGAGCAGTCGGACCTGATGCAGGCGCTCTACGGCCGCAATGGCGAGAGCCCGGTAATCGTAGTGGCCGCCAAATCACCGGCCCATTGCTTTGATATGGCTTATACGGCTGCCAAGCTGGCCCTGGAGCATGTGACGCCCGTTGTCCTGCTTACCGATGGCTATGTAGCCAACGGCTCGCAGCCCTGGCGTATTAAGAAAGTAGAAGACCTGGAGCCTATCGTGCCGCACGAAGCCAGCAAGAACATGCTCAACTGGCAGCCTTATGAGCGCGATGCCAACACACTGGCACGCTATATGGTGTACCCGGGCACTCCGGGCTATGAGCACCGTGTAGGCGGTCTGGAAAAAGACCACCTTACCGGTAATGTGTCGTACGACCCGCAAAACCATGAGGAGATGGTGAAAACCCGTGAAGAAAAGGTTCAGCGGGTAGCCGATTATATACCGGAACTCGAGGTAGAAGGCGCCCAGGAAGGTGAACTGCTGGTAGTAGGCTGGGGCGGCACCTACGGCAGTCTGACCACAGCCGTAAAGCAATGTGAAGTGCAGAACAGACCGGTAGGGCATGCACACTTCAGCTATATAAAGCCGCTGCCTAAAAATACGGCCGAAGTATTCAGCCGCTTTAAGAAAATTCTGGTTTGTGAACTGAACAACGGCCAGTTTGTTAAGTATCTGCGTGGCGAGCTGCCACAGTTTGAATACCTGCAGTACAACAAAATACAAGGCCTGCCTTTCCGGGTAGCCGAAATAACCAGGGAAATCAAAAAAATATTATTGTAAAATGGCAACTACAGAAACACAAGAATATACTTACAAGGACTTCGCTTCCGACCAGGAGGTGCGCTGGTGCCCGGGTTGTGGCGACTACGCCATCCTGAAAGCCGTGCAAAGGGCCATGCCCGAAATCGGGGTAAAAAAAGAAAATATCGTCTTCGTATCGGGCATCGGTTGCTCTTCGCGCTTTCCTTATTATATGAATACCTACGGTTTTCACGGTATTCATGGCCGTGCACCGGCCCTGGCTACCGGGGTAAAACTGGCCAACCCAGAGCTGAGCGTGTGGGAGATAACCGGTGACGGGGACGCCCTGGCCATTGGTGGCAACCATTTTATACATGCCATCAGGCGCAATGTGGACTTGAACATCCTGCTGTTCAACAATAAAATCTACGGCCTCACCAAGGGACAGTTCTCGCCCACCACCGATCTGGGCTTTAAGACAAAGTCATCGCCCCAGGGCACCATCGACAACCCTTTCAATCCCGGTGAACTGGTGATTGGCGCCTCCGGCAATTTCTTTGCCCGCGTTACGGACACCAACCCCAAGCTCATGCAGCAGATCTTTATTGAGTCGGCCAAGCATAAGGGCACCTCGGTGGTTGAGATTATGCAAAACTGCGTGATTTTTAACGACAAAGTGTTTGCCCCCTATACAGCCAAGGAAAACCGGGCCGATCATATTCTGGAAGTACGGCATGGTGAGCCCATGCGTTTTGGCGCCAACAACGAAAAAGGCCTGGTGCTAAAGGGCTTTAAGCTGGAAGTAGCCACCATTGGTGAGAACGGGGTAACCGAAGACGACATCCTGGTACACGATGCCCATGAGCCCGACAGCACGCTGCACATGATGCTGGCCAAGCTGCACGACCCCATCGTAAACGGGGTGATACGCGATGTGCCGGCCGAAACCTTCGAGCTGCGCATGCAACGCCAGGTGGAAGAGATTGAGCGTACTTCCAAATTCAAATCGGTAAATGACTTATTCACCTCAGGCGAAACCTGGGAGATAAAACCGCATTAAAACCATGGGAAACGAAGCCATCATCCTGTTTATCATCCTCGGGCTGCTTATGGTAGGCGGAGCTTTTATTGTTTCGTATCTGATATCGCCCAAGCAGGCCTCACCCCTGAAAGATGAGACCTACGAGTGTGGCATCCAGACCATCGGCTCTTCCTGGATTCAGTTTAAGGTCGGCTACTACCTGTTTGCCATTCTCTTCCTCATCTTCGATGTGGAAACCATCTTTATCGTACCGTGGGCGGTAGTGATGAAAAAGATCGGCCTGGTGGCTTTTATTGAAATACTCATCTTCTTCCTGATCCTGGGATTAGGACTGATATATGCCTGGAAAAAACGTGCATTGCAATGGGAGTAGAAAACAAACAACCGCAACAACCACAGGTGCCAGCCGATTTTCCCGGTCAGGTAATACCGGCCGGCAACGGGGGCAATATTGTGGTCACCAAGCTCGACAAGATCATCAACTGGTCGCGCTCCAACTCACTGTGGCCGCTTACCTTCGGCACCAGTTGCTGCGCCATCGAAATGATGCAGACCGGAGCCGCCCGGCACGATTGGTCGCGCTTTGGTTTTGAGGTAGCGCGGGCTACACCCCGCCAGGCCGATATGATTGTGATTGCCGGCACCATTGTGAATAAAATGGCCCCGGTACTGCGCAGGCTGTACGAGCAGATTGCCGAGCCCAAGTACGTAATAGCCATGGGTGCCTGCGCTATTTCAGGCGGCCCCTTCTTCTACAACAGCTATAGCGTAGTAAAAGGAGCCGACCACGTAATACCCGTAGATGTGTATGTGCCCGGCTGCCCGCCACGGCCCGAGGCACTTTTATACGGTATTATGCAATTGCAGAAAAAAATCAAATCGGGGGCTTTGGATAAACCCAAATCGCTCGAGGACTTTGATAAAGGCTTACCGGTATGAGCAACGAAGAACTACAGCAACAGATAGCCGCCTGGGAGCCGGCAGCGGAGTTTGCCGAAGAAGGCAGCCAGTTTTTGAATGTAATCATCGAACCGCCTCAACTGCGGGCGCTGGCGGAAAAACTGCGCCACGAAGAAGCTACTTTTTTCGATTACATGTTTTGCCTTACCTGTGTCGATTACCCCGAGCACTTTATGATGGTGTATCACCTGCGCTCTACCCGCCACGGGCATGAGATGGTGCTCAAGGTGCGCATTGCCGACAAGCAAAAGCCGGCCGTGGACACCCTGTGTGATATCTGGCGCACAGCCGAATGGCATGAGCGCGAGGTGTACGACCTGTTTGGCATTCACTTCAACAACCACCCCGACCTGCGCAGGCTCCTGCTCGATGACGACTGGAAAGGCTATCCGCTGCGCAAAGACTATGTGGACCCGGTAAATATGATTTCGTACTGATGGAACTGGTAAAACAACAAAGGGACACCGCCAGCGACCTGAAGACCCAGGAGTATTTTGTAAACATGGGTCCGCAACACCCCTCTACGCACGGGGTGCTGCGTCTGGTGCTGGGGCTGGACGGTGAGATCATCACCAAGGTAGAGCCGCATATCGGTTATATTCACCGCTCTATCGAAAAGATGTGCGAGCACGATAACTACCGCCAGATCGTGCACCTGACCGACCGCATGGACTACCTGTCGGCCCATATCAACAACGAGGCCGTATGCCTGGCAGTAGAAAACGCGCTGGAGATAGAAGTGCCCGAGCGCGCCAGGGTAATCCGTACCATTTTTGCCGAGCTGACACGCCTGGCCTCGCACCAGCTATGGTGGGGCGTAATGGGTATGGACCTGGGCGCCCTTACCGCCTTTCTGTACGGCTTCCGCGACCGCGAAATGATCAACGATATTTTTGAAGAAACCTGCGGGGCACGCCTGACCATGAACTATAATGTGCCAGGCGGGGTGATGTTTGACCTGCATCCCAATTTTCATAAGCGGGTGAAAGAGTTCATTGCGCACTTCAAAACCAAGCTGCCCGAGTATGACGACCTGCTATCGAATAATGTGATTTTCCGGCAGCGTACCGAAGGGGTAGGTATATTGAGCAAGGAAGATGCTATTTCCTACGGGGTTACCGGCCCTACCGCCCGCGCCTCGGGCGTAAGCTGCGATGTGCGCAAGCTGCACCCTTACAGCGCCTACGACCGGGTGGACTTCAAAGAGATTTTGATGGAAGAAGGCGACTCGTTTGCCCGCTATAAAGCACGCGTGCTGGAAATGTGGGAGTCGCTCAGCATTGTGGAGCAACTGATTGACAATATACCGGAAGGTGATTTTCAGGCGCCCACCAAGGCGGTGATCAAGCTGCCCAAGGGCGAATACTACCAGCGGGTAGAGACCGCCCGCGGTGAGCTGGGCGTGTACATAGTAAGCGATGGCGGCAAGAGTCCCTATCGTCTTAAGTTCCGCTCACCGGGGTTCTCCAACCTGTTTGTGCTGGAAAAGCTGGCCGTAGGCAGCAAAATAGCCGACCTGGTAGCCATTATGTCAACCATAGATATTGTTGTACCCGATATTGACAGATAGCCATGTTTGCCATAAACCTATATGACTTTAGCGGTACCGTAAACAGCATCCACCAGTGGCTCAACGCCCGCCTGACACCCGGCTGGGCTACGGCAGCCGAGTGGGCCATTATCGGTATATCGCTGATTCTCTTTGTAGCCATATCGGTCATTATCCTGGTATATGTAGAGCGCAAGGTGGCGGCTTTTTTTCAGTTGCGCATCGGCCCCAACCGCGTAGGTAAGTGGGGTTTGCTGCAAACCATTGCCGATTTCCTCAAGCTGCTCATGAAAGAGCACATCACCTCGAAAAATGCCGATAAGTTCCTCTTTAACCTGGCGCCTTTCATCATGGTAACGGCCGTCTTTCTGGGTTTGGGCGCTATTCCTTTTGCCAAAGGCTTGCAGATATTCGATATCAATATCGGGCTGTTTTATATTGCTGCAGCCTCTTCGGTAGGGGTATTCGGCATCTTGCTGGGTGGCTGGGCCGGCAACAACAAGTATTCGCTTATCGGGGCGCTGCGCAGTGGTGCCCAGGTTGTCAGCTACGAGCTGTCGATTATGCTGTCGCTGCTTACTATGGTGGTGTTTACCGGTAGCCTGCAGCTCTCGCAGATCATCGCCAGCCAGCAAGACGGTTGGTGGATTTTTAAAGGCCACCTGCCGGCCTGGATTGCTTTTATCATATTTATGATTGCCGGCACGGCCGAAACCAACCGCGGGCCGTTTGACCTGGCCGAGGCCGAATCGGAACTGACGGCCGGTTTTCACACCGAATACAGCGGCATCAAATTCGCCATGTTTTTCCTGGCCGAATATGTGTCGTTGTTCATCATTGCAGCGGTAGGCGCCACGGTTTTCTTCGGAGGCTGGATGCCCTTCCACATAGACGACTGGGCAGCTTTCAACCGGATAATGGACTACATACCCCCCATCGTCTGGTTTTTCGGTAAAGTAGCCATGCTGATCGGCATTATCATGTGGTTTAAATGGACCTTCCCGCGCTTACGTATCGATCAGTTGCTGGTGTTGGAGTGGAAGTACCTGCTGCCACTCAATCTGATGAATTTGATACTGGTATCCTTTATCGTGTTAATGGGCTGGTATTTTTAAAACAAACAAGATATGAACGCTATAGTCAGATATTTCGCAGGCATTTTCAAGGGGCTTAAGACCCTGGCCACCGGCATGAAAGTTACCGGCTATTATTTCTCGCATGCCCGCAAGGAGATCATCACCCAGCAGTATCCCGAAAATCGCGACACCCTGCAGATGTTTGAGCGCTTCCGGGGTATCGTAACCATGCCACACGATGAAAACAACGAACATCGCTGTACGGGCTGCTCGGCCTGTGAGGTGGCCTGCCCCAACGGTAGTATAGAGATACTCTGGCAACGCCTGGAAGATCCCGAAACCGGCAAAAAGAAAAAGACCATTGATAAGTTTGTCTATCATTATTCGATGTGCACCCTGTGCAACCTGTGTATACTGGCTTGCCCTACGGATGCCATCAAGATGGACCAGACGTTTGAATATGCCGTTTACGACAGAAAAGAACTGACCTTTATCCTTAACAAGCCCGGCTCGAAAGTAAGAGCGGATGTAAAAGAATAAGTATGGAGAGATTTATTTTTTACTTCATAGCTGCCATCATCCTGGTTTTTTCGGTGCTCACGGTAAGCAGTCGCAGAATTCTGCGGGCAGCCGTATATCTGCTGTTTGTGCTACTGGCTACGGCAGGTTTTTATTTTCTGCTAAATTATAACTTCCTGGCAGCCGTGCAGCTTACCGTTTATTCGGGCGGCATAGTGGTGCTTATCGTGTTCGCCATCCTGCTCACTGCCCACCTCGACCACAGGCTACCCAAGCCCAACCGCTTGAAAGCCGGCTTCAGCGGTTTGCTGGCCGTTACCGGACTGGTGCTCACCCTGTTTGCTATCAGCCGCTTTGAGTTTGTGCGCAGCCCTTTGGTTACAGAGGGCCCCTACAATATTGAGGAAATCGGCACCAGGCTGCTCAGCTATGGCGATTACGGCTATGTGTTGCCCTTTGAGGTGATAAGTGTGTTGTTGCTGGCTGCTATGGTAGCCGCGATTATAGTTGCAAAAAAATCAATTAAAAATGATTGAAGGCATAGAAGTTTTTGATGTACTGGTGGTTTCCACAGCCATGTTTTTCATCGGCATCTATGGTTTTATGGTGCGCAAAAACCTGATTACCATCCTGATGTCGGTAGAGCTGATACTCAATGCGGTGAATATCAACTTTGTGATATTCAACAAGTACCTGTACCCCGATATGTTGCAGGGCTATATTTTCAGCCTGTTTGTTACCGGCATTGCGGCTGCCGAGGCGGCTGTAGCCATTGCCATCATTCTGAATGTATATCGCCACATGAAAGGCATAGATGTAGAACAAGTGGACACCATGAAATACTAACCCCGCACGGCCATGCATACGGATATGTTTTCTTACACAGTTTGGATACCTCTGATACTGCTGGCGGCCTTTTTGCTGGTAGGCCTGCTCAGCGATAAGCTGAAGCCGCTGGTTGCCGGCCTTATATCTACAGCCGCCATTCTGCTGGCGGCCGTGCTGGCATACAGTGCGGCAGCCGGTTATTTCTTCGGGGCCGGGCTGCAGGACGGCCACTATACCACCCTTATCCCCTTTGAGCAGTTGTGGCTACGCTTTACCGATACCCTGGTCATCAAGATGGGTATCCTGCTTGACCCCATCTCGGTGATGATGCTGGTGGTGGTAACCACCGTATCGGCTATGGTGCATATCTATAGCTTCGGCTATATGAAAGGCGAAAAAGGTTTTCAGCGCTATTATGCTTTCCTATCACTGTTCAGCTTTTCCATGCTTGGCCTGGTAATGGCCACCAACCTGTTTCAGATGTATATCTTCTGGGAGCTGGTGGGGGTGTCCTCTTACCTGCTGATCGGTTTTTATTATCAGCGCCCCAGCGCGGTGGCAGCTTCCAAAAAAGCTTTTATCGTAACCCGCTTTGCCGACCTGGGCTTTCTGATTGGCATCCTGCTGCTGTCGTACTATACCCGCACTTTCGATTTTATGACCCTCACCCAGCCCAATAGTGGCATACTGAGTAGTGCGGCCGGTGTCAGCTTTATGGGCGCCTCGGTGCTCACCTGGGCGCTGGTGCTTATTTTTATGGGCGGGGCCGGCAAATCGGCCATGTTCCCGCTGCACATCTGGCTGCCCGATGCCATGGAAGGTCCTACCCCGGTGTCGGCCCTGATCCATGCCGCTACTATGGTGGTAGCCGGGGTGTACCTGGTGGCGCGGCTGTTTGCCGTATATGCCCTGGGAGCGCCTGCCGCCCTCGAAGTAGTAGCCTTTATCGGGGCTTTTACCTCGCTGTTTGCCGCCATTATTGCCATCACACAAACCGACATCAAGCGGGTGCTGGCCTACTCTACCATCTCCCAGATCGGCTATATGATGCTTGCCCTGGGGGTATCCGGCTATGGCAGTGAAGCCGGGCTGGGCTATACCGCCTCCATGTTCCACCTGTTTACCCATGCCATGTTCAAGGCGCTGCTCTTCCTGGGGGCCGGAGCGGTAATCCATGCCGTGCACAGCAACGAAATGACCGATATGGGCGGCCTGCGCAAGCATTTGCCCATAACCCATTTTACTTTTCTGATTGCCGCCCTGGCCATCTCGGGCATACCGCCTTTAGCCGGTTTCTTTAGCAAAGACGAGATTCTGGCCGCTGCTCACGGGCATTATCCGCTCTACTTCTGGAGCGGCTGGTTTGTGGCCGGCCTCACGGCCTTTTACATGTTCAGACTGTATTTCCGGGTGTTCTGGGGCGAAGACCGCCAGTACGAACACAAGCCGCACGATGCTCCGCCCAGCATGGCCATTGCCCTGATCTTCCTGGCGCTGGCCTCGGTGGTTGTAGGTTTCATCCCCTTTAGCCATTATGTATCTGCCAATGGGGAACCTTATACCACCCACATGCACTGGCAGGTAGCGGCCTTGTCGGTAGCCATTGCCGTAGCGGGTATCGGCCTGGCCGCCTGGATGTACCTGCGCCCCGGCACTGTAGCCGACCGGCTGGCAGCCGCTATGCCCGGGCTGTACAAGTGGAGTAAGAACAAATTTTATATTGATGAGATATACCTGTGGGTAACACGCACCCTCATATTCAAGGGGCTGGCCTGGCCCATAGCCTGGTTCGACCGCCACGTGGTGGACGGCACTATGAACGGCATGGCCTGGGCTACGGCACAGGTATCGGAAAAAATAAAAGGTTTGCAATCGGGCCAGTTGCAGCAATATGCCTATGCTATGGTGCTGGGTGCAGTGGCCTTTTTGCTGCTGTTGTTGTATTGGGGTGCCTGATAAAATAAAGTGAACTATGGACAGACTTAGCTTGTTGGTATGGGTGCCGGTTATCACGATGATCGTGATAAGCTTTTTCAAAGACCCGAAAAAAGTAAGGCTCATTGCCGCTGCCGGTATGGCCGTGCAACTGGTGCAGATTATCCTGCTGATGCTGGCCTTTTTTGCCGAACGTCAGGCGGGCAATGATGCCGAAATGCTATTTTTCAAAGACATTGCCTGGTACAGCAACCTTAATATTCATTATACGGTAGGCATAGACGGCATCTCGCTGTCGCTGATTCTGCTCACCGGCATTGTTATCTTCACCGGGGTGTTTGCCTCCTGGGAGATTACCGACCGGGCGCAGGAGTTTTTTATCACCCTAATCCTGCTGGCCACCGGAGTGTTCGGGTTCTTTATTTCGCTCGATCTGTTTACCATGTTCCTGTTTTATGAGCTGGCGGTAATCCCGATGTACCTGCTGATCGGTATCTGGGGTAGCGGCCCCAAAGAGTACTCGGCCATGAAGCTCACCCTGATGCTGATGGGTGCCTCGGCTCTGTTACTGGTAGGTCTGCTGGGTATTTATTTCAACTCGGCACCCGATGGCGGGCCGCTTACTTTCAACTACATTGAAATTTCAAAAATACACCTACCTGAGGCCGTACAGTATTTCTTCTTCCCGCTCACCTTTGTCGGCTTTGGAGTGCTGGCCGCTCTCTACCCGTTTCATACCTGGTCACCCGATGGCCATGCCTCGGCCCCCACAGCCGTATCCATGCTGCATGCCGGGGTGCTGATGAAGCTGGGTGGTTATGGTGCCCTGCGTATAGCTGTGATGCTGATGCCGCAGGCGGCCCATGAAATGGCCTGGATTTTCATCATCCTGGCTACCATCGGTGCGGTATATGGTGCTTTGGGTGCCATTGCCCAGAAAGATCTTAAATATATCAATGCTTATTCCAGTGTAAGCCACCTGGGGCTTATTCTGTTTGCCACGCTGATATTCAACCAGGTAGCCTTTGAGGGCGCGGTACTGCAAATGATCTCGCACGGCCTGATAACGGCACTCTTCTTCGCCCTTATCGGCATGATATACAGCCGTACTCATACCCGCAACATCTATGAAATGGGCGGCATAATGAAGGTTATGCCGGTGTTGGGTACGGCCTATATGGTAGCCGGTTTTGCCTCGCTGGGACTACCGGGCTTCAGCGCTTTCGTAGCCGAAATGACCATTTTTGTAGGTTCGTTCCAGAACAGCGCCCTGTTTGTGCGGGTAGCCACCATCCTGGTCATTTCTTCCATAGTGATTACCGCGGTGTATATTCTGCGGGCTGCCGCCATTATGCTCTACGGCCCCTTGCGCAAGCAGGAGTTCGAACTATTGCCCGATGCCCGCTGGTACGATAAAGTAGCCGTGTTTATCCTGATAGGCGCTATTGCCGGCATGGGTATGTTCCCCAACTGGCTGGCCGAAATGATTTACACCGATTTTACCCCGATGTTTAACCGCTTTATTGCCAACTAAGCCATGGAGACAGCCACCTTACTGATGATGCGCAATGAATTATCGCTTTTGATTGTGATCCTGCTCCTGCTGCTGGTAGAGCTATTTGCCGGCCAGGGCAAGCGCATACCGTATATAGCCACCGGCCTCTTTCTGGTGCATACCCTCCTGGGGTTCTGGCCTTTGCCGGAAGGTACCCTGTTTGGCGGCATGTTCCGCAGCTCCCCGCTCATCACCATCATAAAAAGTGTTTTGAATACCGGTGTACTGATGCTCTTTATGCAGGCCGGCTCTTACCTGCAAAAAGACAGCAACCGAGGGAAAATCACCGAATACTATATACTAACCCTGGCCACCCTGCTGGGTATGTATTTTATGATCTCAGCCGGTGATTTCCTGATGTTTTACCTGGGGCTGGAGCTGGCTACCATACCGCTGGCTGCCCTGGTAGCCTATAATCTCAGCCAGATGAAATCGATTGAGGCAGGGGCTAAATTCATCTTGCTGGCCGCCCTGGCTTCGGGTATTATGTTGTTCGGTATATCGCTGATATACGGGGCTACCGGCAGCGTATATTTTGCCGACCTGGCCGAGCAATTACAGCTCAGCCCCATGCTGTTTGCCGCCCTGGCCTTTTTCCTGACCGGGCTGGGCTTTAAGATTTCGTTGGTGCCGTTTCATTTCTGGACGGCCGATGTGTACGAAGGAGCGCCTACCAGCGTGGCTGCTTATCTGTCGGTAATCTCTAAGGGTGCGGCTGTTTTTGTGCTCATCACTTTGCTGTTTACCGTATTTGAGCCGCTCTTTGCCGCCTGGGAGATACTCATTTATCTGATGGCCGTGCTCACTATTACTATCGGTAACTTGTTCGCGCTGCGCCAGCAAAACATGCAGCGCTTTCTGGCCTTTTCATCCATAGCGCAAGCAGGTTTTATCCTGCTGGGGGTAATTGCTGGCACGCAATACGGCATGAGCACGGTTATCTACTTCCTGCTGGTATATATTTTCTCCAACCTGGGTGCTTTCGGAGTGGCGGCCATCGTGTATAACAGCAGCGGCAAGATTAATATTGACGATTACCGCGGTTTTTACCAAACCAACCCGAAATTAAGCCTGGTGATGCTGCTGTCTTTGTTCTCCCTGGCCGGCATACCACCGGTAGCCGGGTTTTTCGGTAAGTTCTTTTTATTTGCCGCGGCAGCCGAAAAAGGCTATTACTGGCTGGTGCTGATAGCCGTGGTCAACACCATTATCTCATTATACTATTACCTGCGGGTGGTAAGGGCTATGTTCCTTGATCGCAGCGAAGAGCCTATCGGCCGTATTCACAGCGATGTGCTCACCCGCCTGGCGCTGGCAATCAGCGTGGCAGGTATTGTACTGGCCGGAGTATTCAGCCAGGTGTTTGATTGGATTTATACTGTAAGTTGGGGCATGTAAAGGCAAAAGCTATGGGACTTGACTCTGGAAAACACGTAGAAAAAGAGATAAACGGCATTCGTTGCCGGGTGGTGGAAACAGGTATCCGTAAGGACAGGGCCGATTTTCTTAAAGGGCTACTGGAACTGAACGGGCTGGAAGTGCAGGTAGAACAGCTCCCCCAAAAAAATGAAGAAGACCCTGTAACTTACATCCTGGGCGTAACCGATGTAACCTTCAATCCGGTGCTGGCGGTATATAAATTTGCCCTCAAAACCCCTGACGGCCGCTATGTGTCACCGGCCTACTGGAACCAATGGGCGGATGACACACGCCCCGAATACTGGGAAATAGATGTGGACCCCGACAAAACTGCGTGAGCATCTGGCCGCCCGGCCGGCTTTGCTGCTGTACTTCAAAAATGACCATTGCGCTCCCTGTGTGGCTCTGCGCCCCAAGGTAAAGGAGCTCGTGGAACGCCATTTCCCCCGCGTGGAAATGCTGGTGATCGATACCCTGGCCCATCCCGAACTGGCCGGTGAATTTCAGGTGTTTGCCAACCCCACCTTGCTGGTGTTTTTTGAAGGCAAGGAGTACATACGCAAGAGCAAGTATGTGTCTTTACCGGAGCTGGAGAAAGAGATCGGCCGGTTGTATAACCTGGTTTTTGAACAGGAATAAGGAAGTAATTCTCTTATATGTTTATCTGTTAATAAGCTAAACAGGGTGATTATTTTCTAATATCAACTCCGAGAAATACTATATTATGTGGATAACGAGCCTATACTAAAAACCGGATTTTAAAAAACAAGAAATAGATTTTACAAATACACTCTGCTTATATAATAAATAATATCAATAAGAATTCTTTTATATTTATGCCCCCCCCCCGTTATTATTTTTATAAAAAATTTCTTACATAAATCATTAAAGTTATGAAAACGAAGATTAAACTTAAGCTTTTAACGATTTTTACAACACTAATGCTGTTGTTTGGAACTACAACTTTCGCCCAAGCTGAATGTACACTTCAATTTGGGGTTTTTATTAATGGCCTTCATGTTGAATATTGGTGCTGTACAGGACCTGAGGGGTGCTTTTGGGATATCTATGTATAATTGAAGGGTTACTTATTGTAACCCTTTTTTAACGCAAAAAAAACAAAAATGAATCTTAACTTTATAATTAAATCGTCCATTTTCCTTTCTATCCCCGGTGTTTCTGTTTTCTTGCTCAGATACCTATCAGACCCTGACCCAAATGCTTTTTTTTTAATTACAATCAATGTGCTTATTGTAATTGCCTTAATGATTGCACTCGTACGATCATATGTCTATTTAGAGTTGAAAAACAATGAATTTCCGGGGTTTATTCAATATTTTGTTACTTTCATATTAATTCTATCTATTTCTACAAGCATTCATTTCTCAATACAATACCTTGTTTATAACCATTTGGATACCGATTATAAATATGAAAGCGAAGAGGCCTTTTACCAAAAAGTAAAAAATCATCGAATCGAAAAAGGACTACCTTTACCTAGAAGAATTTCCGAAGAAGCAATAGCAGAAAAATACGGCTTCGGGGGGCTGTTTGAATACTTCAAGACATATTATGTTTTAGACTTTATCACTGCCTTGCTTTTTTATTTGATAGCTGTTGGGTTTTATAAAATAAAAACAGGCTAAGCGCTATACTTTTTCTCAACATTTTAATACCGATTAAATTACTTACTTCTTAGTTTTTGTAAAAACACCCAACCAAAAGTAAGTAAAATATCGAAGTTGAGTTTATGTGTAAATTCAAAATTTGCGCATTGGGTATTACTTGTAAAAACTTTTCCAGCCCGACCGTGTAGTTGCCCAAGGCGGTAAATTATTTCTTTAACTTCATCAGGGGCTGACTTTTCTCATTTTTTTGCCTGTTGCAACTTCATAGCTTTACAGAACGAAATATGCGTTGCAGACACAAAAACCAGCTATAAGATGAAAGCTACAAAGAAGCCTAAATATCTGGGCACGCGCACTACTACCAACGGCAACCTGCTGGTGTCATCGGTAGAAGCGCTGGCAGCCGAAGCCGGGGTGTTTTACCCCATCACGCCCTCTACCGAAATGGGTGAAAACTTCCAAAACCATTTTGCCAAAGGCCACCTGAATGCTTTTGGCGAAAACCTGATGGCCATTGAGGCCGAGGGTGAACATGCCGCCCAGGGAGGTGCCATCGCCATGTCGGTAACCGGCAAGCGGGTGGTGAACTTCACTTCGGGGCAAGGCGTGGTATATGGTCTGGAGCAGTATTACCACGCCCCCGGTAAACTCAGTACCATGGTGCTGGAAGTGGGCGCCCGGGCGCTCACCAAGCACGCCCTAAACGTGCATTGCGGCCATGATGACGTGTATGCCGCCCTCGATACCGGCTGGAATATCTGCTTTGCCAAAGATGCCCAGCAGGCGGCCGACCAGGCACTGATTCTGCGCAAGGTAAACGAGCTTTCGCTCAACCCCGGCATCAACGCCCAGGACGGTTTCCTTACCACCCACCTGGAGCGTACCTTCCGCATGCCGGAGGCAGCGCTGATTCGCGAGTTTCTGGGCGCTCCCGATGACATCATCGAATGCCCCACACCTCCGCAGAAAGAACTGTTTGGCGAAAAACGCAGAAGGGTGCCGGTAATGATGGACCTGAAAAACCCTATTCTGCTGGGGCCGGTACAAAACCAGGAGCACTACATGAATGGCGTGGCTGCCCGCAGAAATAATTTCTCGGAATACATATTAGGCTTCTTCGAGCAGGCATATAAAGAATATGGTGAACTTACCGGCCGCCATTACGGACTTATTTCCACCTATAATCTGAAAAAGGCCGATACCGTGTTCGTAGCGTTGGGTAGCGCTGCCGAGAATGTAGAAGCGGTGGCCGACATCCTGAAAAAAGAGCGAGGTGTGGAAATAGGCGTAGTACATGTAAATGTGCTGCGGCCATTCCCGGAAGATGCCATCATCAAGGCACTGCGCGGCAAGAAGCACGTGATCATCCTGGAGCGCACCGATGAATCACTGGCCGGCACCAACCCGCTTACCCGCGATATCAAGGTAGCCCTCAACAAGGCGGTCGAAAACTTCTATCACAAATCGCATATCCGCCTGGGCAAACTTGACCCGGCCAGCGAGATGCCGCGTATCTTTACCGGGGTTTACGGCCTCGGCTCACGCGACTTCCGCCCCGAGCATATCATTGGCGCTTACGACTACGCATGGGGACGCATCGGCCGCCAGGATGGCCTCAAGCGCGATGATGGCAAGTCATTCTTCTACCTGGGCATTGACCATCCGTATGCGGTAGAATCGGAAGAGAAGCCCTCCGGCCTGCCTGACCATTCCATAGCCGTGCGCTTTCATTCCATTGGCGGCTGGGGCATGATTACCACCGGTAAAAACCTGGGGATGATTCTCGGGGAGTTTTCCAACTATATAGCCAAACGTGGCGGCCTGATGGAAGAGGATGGTACCCCTAAAGAGGTAATTCATATCAGTGCCAACCCCAAATACGGCTCGGAAAAGAAAGGCGCCCCTACTAACTACTTTATGGTGGCCGCCCCCGAGCGCATCCGCGTCAACTGCGACCTGCGCCACGTAGATGTGGTGCTGTGCTGCGACCCCAAGGCCTTTCTGCATACCAACCCGCTGAGCGGCCTGCGCCAGGGAGGCTCATTTGTATGGGAGTCAAGCGAGCACACCCCGGAAGCCGCCTGGCAGCGCATACCCAAAAAACACCGCCAGGAAATTATTGACAAAGACATCCAGGTATATGTGCTCAACGGCTTCGAAATAGCCCGCAAAGCCACCGACCGCGAAGACCTGCAGACCCGTATGCAAGGCAACTCCTTCCTGGGGGCTTTCTTTAGGGTAAGCCCATTTCTTGATGATTATAAAATCCCCAAAGAGGAGTTTCTGAACACGGTGCGCAAGCAATATGAGAAAAAATTCGGGCGCTTTGGAGAAGCGGTAGTGGAATCGAACATGATGGTGATGACCGAGGGCTTTGAAAGGGTATTTGAAGTGCCGCATGGCGACCTCGATGCCCCCGATACCAGCTCATTCCTCGGCCAGGTAATCACCCCCTGTGAGATAGAGCTCTACAACCTGCCCACCAACGGCAACGGCAAGGCCCCCTTGTTCAAAATGTCCACTTTCGATAAGGAGTTTCGATCTGGACTGGGTTATCATCAGCCGGCCTCGGTACTGGCTTCGGTAGGGATGATGGCGGCCGCTACCGGCAGTACGGCCAGCAAGTATGTGGCCCGCAGGGAGGTGCCGGTATTTATTGCCGAAAACTGTACCCAGTGTATGGAATGTATTGTGGCCTGCCCCGACACCGCCCTGCCCAATACCGCCCAGGATATTGACACCATGCTACGAGCCACCATACGTAGCTATGTAACCGATGAGGGTACCCGCAAGCAACTGCTCGACAGGGTGCCCGAGCTGGAGCAAGGCGTACGTCAGGTAATGATCGAGAAAGCTGCCATCAAAGGCGACAACACCAAGTTCGGTGATATCGTACTGCAACAGCTGCAGGCACTGGGCATGACCGCCCCCGGTGAGCAGGCCTATGAAGAGCTGGCCGCTATCTTACGCATCCTGCCGGTGGCCTTCCATAATGTGAAGGCGATTTTTAGCAGCAAAGAGAAAAAAGAGCCCGGCCAGGGGGGTGTGTTTAGCATCTTCGTGAATGATCTGTGCAAGGGTTGTGCCGCCTGTGTAGATGCCTGCGGCAAACACGAAGCACTGGTGATGGCGCCCGAGACCGAAGAGGTGCATACCAACTACAAGTCGGCCATTCAGTTTCTGAATATTCTGGGCGACACGCCACGCAAATACCTCGGCCTTTACGACCCGGAAAACCCGCAGGATTCGAAGGCCGCAGCGTTGAAAAACATGCTGATGCAGCGCTCGAAGTACGAAGCCCTGGTATCCGGTGATGGTGCCTGTGCTGGCTGTGGGGAGAAATCGGTACTGCATGCCGTAGCCTCCATTACCGAAGCCATGATGCGGCCTATGTTCCACCACAAAGCTGCCCGCTTTGAGGAGAAAGCTGCGGCTCTCGAAAAAGAAGGAGCCAGGCTGTTGGCCGATTTCAAAAAACGCGATGCCGAAGGCTATCGCCTGTTCCGCAGAACTATAGCCCACATCCTGCTGGGCCTGGGAGCCAGCACCCCACAGGAGGTGGATAAGCGCCTGGAGGCTGAGTTTAAGGGTAATGACCAAACGCTGATTGAAGCCCTGGTAGCCGTTTTGCGCCAGGAAGCCTACAACCTGCGTGACCTGCAGGCTATAGAAGGACGCCTGCCCAACGGCATGGCGGCCATGGCCATGACGGCCAACACCGGCTGTAACACCGTGTATGGTTCCACCCCGCCCAACAACCCGCACCCCTATCCGTGGATGAACTCCCTGTTTCAGGATGGTGCCACCATCGGCTGGTTGGTTGGCGAGAGCTTTATTTACGACCACGCCCGCAGGTCGGTACTGCCCGAGCGCTTTACCGATATGCTGCTGGCCGGCTTCCCCGATTCTTACAGTGAAGAGGATTACTTCCACTTCACCCATT
The DNA here is from genome assembly GCA_015488485.1 of Cyclobacteriaceae bacterium. Taxonomy (GTDB): domain Bacteria; phylum Bacteroidota; class Bacteroidia; order Cytophagales; family Cyclobacteriaceae; genus S012-113. The sequence continues at coordinate 43,313 of WFNR01000164.1, forward strand.
TTACCGACATGGACATGACCGACCAGGAGGTGCTCGAGCTGCCTAAGGTGTGGGCCGTAGGCGGTGATGGCGGCATGGGTGATATCGGTTATCAGAATGTATCGAAGGTGGTGATGCAAAACCGCCCCAATGTGAAGATACTGTTGCTCGATACCCAGGTTTACTCCAATACCGGTGGGCAAAACTCCGAGTCATCGCCTATGCCGGGAGGCTTTGATATGAACCAGTTTGGCAAAGCCACGCAAGGTAAGCACAGCGAGCACAAGTCGGTGGCCGAATCCTTTGTGTCCGGTCATGGCTCGCCCTATGTGGCGCAGGTATCTATGGCCAACAGCGGCACCTTGTACAAAGCGGTACTGGATGGCCTCTACTACCGCGGTACGGCTTTCTTCCAAACCTACACGGCCTGTATGCCCGAGCACGGTATACCCGATTACGCGGCCGAGATACAGGCCCTGCGTATTCGCGACAGCCGCGGCCTGCCCGAGTTTATCTTTAACCCCAGCAAGGGCGAGACCTATGCCGAAGCGCTGGATGTGAAAACCAACCAGTCGTATAAAACCGACTGGGCCACCAAAATGGCTCCGGTTACCAAAAAGCGCTACCTGTACACAGCCGCCCACTGGGCCTTTACCGAAGCCCGCTTCCGCTATCATCATAAAAAGATCAAGGCTGAGGATACGGCCGGTATGATTCGCCTGGAAGACAAGCTCAAGCTGGTAACCATGGATGACATCATCCACAGGCGCCATACCGACCCCAACCACCGGGCCTATATACCCGACTTCGGGATATATGCCGTGGACTATGACGACCAGGGCAACGAAGTGTATCGTGCTCTGTCGCGCCACATGGTGGTATTTGTGGTTGAGCGTAGAAAAGCCTGGCGCCTGCTGCAGAGCCGGGCCGGTATAGTAAACGAAGACTACCTGGCTCAAAAGGCCCTGCTGGAGAAAATCGACAAGGACGGCATGAGCATAGAAGAAGCCTTGGGCGAGCCGGCAGAGGCGTAAGAAGCGGCAAATAAGTTTGCAGCCGGAGTGTCTGGTCTTAGCACCAATCACTCCGGCTTTCTTTGATACCCATGTTTTCGGGGCTATTGATTCCAGAGACTTGTTAAGTTGGTAAATCAGCCAGATATTCATAAATTTGAATATCCGTTTATGAGCAAACTACCGCACGCCCCCCTACAGGAAGTAATTTTTGAAGCACGTTGGCAACTCCAGCCGGACGATTCGGGTCAACAACTTATTGACCGTGAATATGAGTTTGCCTTAGGAAAATTTCAGGCTGCCATTGTTGATGATTTTCCATACCATACCAGCAAGTTTCCCAGGGAATTGCCCCATCAGGTACTCACTTACCAAACTGTACATCAATTTTGGCGGGGCCCGCAGCAATGGCCGGTAGTGCAGATTGGCCCCGGCATAGTATCGGTAAATGAAACCGAAGAGAATTATGATTGGCAAAAGACCTTTCTCCCTAACGTAAAGCAAATATTAGATGTCTTGGTGGAAAGTTACGGTCAGTTAAATTTTATCTCGGCTTCGTTGCGTTATATCGATGTGGTAAAGGTAGCCGACTACGGGTTCAACACCTGGGAAGAATTTGTGCACAACAATATCAATTTTAGTTTCAAAAATCATTTCGATCCGCAAGGAAAACTAAGCTCTTTCCAATTTAACCAGTCATTTGAACTGAACCAATCTGGTTTGGTTAACGTAAATTTTTCAAGCAGTCAAAACAACAAGAAAGAGGATATTTTTGTATTTCAAACGGCAGTGGTGCAAACCAGTAATATGCGAAAGCAAGAGGTGGCAAACTGGCTGGAAACAGCCCATAATTATACTTCCTCGTTGTTTAAGAAAATATGTAAAGATGAGTTCTACAACAGTTTTACGCGAGCCTGAATTGATTTACGGCAACCCCGCTAACTCTACCGTACTCAATACGGAGAATATACCCTTAAGCCCTAATCCGGATACAAGCATTTATTTGTCAAAACCTCACTACTTTTCCAGCATTATTGGCAATTTGCTGCAAAAACTGGATCGTTTTGCAGAACTAAAAAATAATTGGGACAGCTATGGAGCTAAGGCTCCCACAGCCCGGGTAGTCCAGGAAGCAAAGAATTTTCTAATTGAAAATCATTATTTGGATTTACCTTTTTACTTTATCGCTCCGGGAGTAAATGGAGAGATAATGCTTGAATTCAGTAAAGGCAACAAGGCGGCAGAAGTCTTTTTTACTGATAATAGTACTGAATTACTCCTCTATGATAATAATAAAACTGTGTTGGAAGGCACTCTGGAAAATGATTTTCCAGCATTAATCCGCTTCTTTGATGACTGAGCATCCGTTGAAAATACAGGAAGTACAGGATGACGATCGCTTACTCAGACGGGTGCAGTTTTTAAACCCTAACTTCATAAAAGACGATGGTACCCCCGCTTCTTCAAGTTTTAGTTTGAAAAAAGGTGAGGACGGACTTTCTGTTGACATAGAGCGGCTGACAACCTACGAAAAAGCCATTCAGGACAGAAGCCGGTTCCGGTTGTATTTTCTTACTGCTTCTTTTACAAAAAGCTTAGGGTTGACCAATAAACATGACCCATTGCGAAACAATTATGCCCATGCTTTGATAAAAGGCAACATTACACGTGGTATTGCACGACAACTTGCCCAGGCAGCCAAGCGTATCCAGTATCCTGATTGATTGTGTGTATGAAAATAAACGAATCCTATCCTTTTCCTATCTACACTTTTCTCCCTCACAAGGTTTTTGTCTGGTTAGTATATGTTTGAATTAGCACTTTCTTCCATTAGGCAGCCTCTACTTTTTTTCTTTTTACTCTTTGGCTATTCCAGCAAAATTTACTATACTGTTTGTTTTCATAACGGTGCGCAATATTCTCTTTTGCCCTGATGAATATCATTGAAATAAGTTGTTTATGTAACTAATTTCACCATGAAAAAAAGACCCAAAAGCAAGTCAATGGAAACGCTGTCTAAACAAAAAACCGTCTATAAATTTGGCAATGGCACTGCCGAAGGCAACGGCTCGATGAAAGAGCTACTCGGGGGCAAGGGCGCCAATCTGGAAGAGATGAGCCTGCTGGGCATTCCGGTGCCACCCGGCTTTACCATTACCACCGAGATGTGTACGGTATATCAAAACCAGGGCCGTGAGATGACCCTGGCGCGCATTCGCGATGAGGTGCTGGACGGCATCAGGCATATCGAGCATATCATGGGTACCTGCTTTGGCTCACCGGCCAACCCCTGCCTGGTATCGGTGCGCTCGGGGGCGCGGGTGTCTATGCCCGGTATGATGGATACCGTGCTCAATATCGGCCTCAATGACGAAGCAGTGCTGGGGCTGGCCGCCAAATCGGGTAAGGAGCGCTTTGCCTGGGATAGCTACCGTAGACTGCTGCAGATGTATGGCGATGTGGTGATGAATATCAAGCAGTTTACCGAAAACGGTCATGACCCCTTCGAAAAAGAGCTGGCTGCTATCAAGCAGGCAAAAGGCTACGCCAGCGACCAGGACCTGACCGTGGCCGACCTGCAGGAGCTCACCGCCACCTACAAGGAACTAATCAAAAAGTACACCGGAGAGCCTTTCCCCACCGACCCGCACGAGCAACTCTGGAATGCCATTATTGCCGTTTTTGAGAGCTGGTATACCGAGCGTGCCGTGGTGTACCGGCAGCTACACGACATCCCCGACACCTGGGGTACGGCTGTTAATGTGCAGGCCATGGTGTTTGGCAATATGGGCAAGCACTCGGCCTCGGGGGTGGCCTTTACCCGCGATGCCGCCACCGGGGAGGATATTTTCAATGGCGAATACCTGATAGATGCCCAGGGCGAAGATGTAGTGGCCGGCATCCGCACTCCCTTGCAGATTACCCTGGAAGGTTCGCGTAAATGGGCGCAGGCAGCCGGCATTAGCGAGGCCGAACGCCAGGAGAATTACCCTTCGCTGGAGGAGTACATGCCTGAAGTATATGCTCACCTGGACGAAGTGCAACAAAAGCTGGAAGACCATTTTGCCGATATGCAAGACCTGGAGTTCACCATTGAAGAAGGGCGGTTGTGGCTGCTGCAAACCCGCACCGGCAAGCGCACCGGCAAGGCCATGGTGAAAATCGGCATGGATATGTACCGAGAAGGGCGCATAGACCGCAACACCTTGCTGCAGCGCATGGAGCCCGAAAAGCTCAATGAACTGCTGCACCCGGTTTTTGACCGCCAGGCGTTATCCCAGGCCACCTTACTCACCAAAGGGCTGCCGGCCTCTCCGGGAGCAGCCAGCGGGCAGATAGTCTTCTTTGCCGAGGATGCCCAGGCCTGGCAGGCAGCCGGCAAACCGGTGATTATGGTGCGCATAGAAACCGCTGCCGATGACCTGAAAGGCATGGCGGTAGCCAATGGCATACTTACCGCCCGTGGAGGCATGACCTCGCATGCCGCTGTGGTAGCCCGCGGCATGGGCAAATGCTGCGTAGCCGGTGCCGGAGCTATAAAAATAGACTATGAACAACGCACCATGGAGGTAAACGGCCAGGTGCTGCATGAAGGCGACTGGCTGTCGCTCAACGGCTCTACCGGTGAGGTGTTTGCCGGACAGATAGCCACCGTGGAGGCCGAGTTGGACGATGACTTCAACGAATTGATGGAGCTGGCTGACAAGGTGGCTAGCCTGTCTGTGCGCACCAATGCCGACACACCCGAAACAGCCCGGCTGGCCCGGCAGTTTGGCGCTCGTGGTATCGGTCTGTGCCGCACCGAGCATATGTTCTTCGAGGGCGACCGTATCAAACTGATGCGGCAGATGATCATGGCCGATGACGAGCCCGGCCGCAGGGCAGCCCTGGATAAGCTGCTGCCTATTCAGCGCAGTGACTTCGAGCAAATATTTGAAGCTATGGCCGGTTATCCGGTTACCATTCGCTTGCTCGACCCGCCCCTGCATGAGTTTGTACCGCATGAAGAAGAGGCCCAGCAGGAGCTGGCCGAAGAAATGGGCTTAAGCCTGGAGCAAATCAAGAACAAAGTGGAAGAGTTGCGCGAGGTAAACCCCATGCTGGGTCACCGCGGCTGCCGCCTGGGCACCACCTACCCCGAAATTACCGAAATGCAAACACGGGCCATCATAGAAGCCGCCCTGAACCTGCAGAAACGGGGTATTGAGGTACATCCGGAAATTATGGTGCCGCTCACCGGTACGGTAAAGGAAATGGTGCTGCAGAAAGAGTTGATCAACAGTGTGGCCGAAGCGGTTTTTGCCGAACGTCAGGACAAACTGCGCTATTTGGTAGGCACGATGATTGAAATACCCCGCGCAGCCCTTATTGCCAACAAAATAGCCGAGCATGCCGACTTCTTCTCTTTCGGCACCAACGACCTCACCCAGATGACCTTCGGCTATTCACGTGATGATGCCGGCCGGTTCCTGCCTGTCTATCTGGAAAAAGGCATCCTCACCGACAACCCCTTTGAAGTGCTCGACCAGGAAGGCGTGGGGCAACTCATAGAACTGGCCACCGTGCGCGGGCGCAACTTCAACAAGCAGCTTAAGCTGGGTATTTGCGGAGAGCATGGCGGTGAACCGCGCTCGATTGAGTTCTTCAACCGCCAGGGTTTCGACTACGTCAGTTGCTCGCCCTACCGCGTGCCGGTAGCACGGCTGGCAGCCGCAAGAGCAGCCTTGACAGTAAATAATTAGTATTGCCGGATTTTTTATCTCCCGCAGGGAGATACCCTTTTCAGCGCAATCATATTTTTCAGTGCCGTCATAAAGCGGCACTTTTTTATGCTAAAAGACCGCCCCGGATTATTCGTTTCTACGGTTCATCACACAACACATATGGTGGCTAAACTGACTGAGTTGACTGAGGGGTAATATCCCCTTTTGTGTGTATGGCCGATTTTCATTATTATCAAAATTATACAATTTCTTCATAAACCTGGTCAGTAGTGTTTTCCACATTTCAACACCCCTGACAAACCCCTCGGTTGGGGTTTGTTTTGTTATGGTGTTGGAATGTGGGAAACACGGCATTGGCTGGTTTGGTTTGTTTCTCATTCTTCCCAATCAAATTTAGTTTCATATATGAGTTTCGGCACTTTCCTCAGGTAAGCTTTCCTGTTCATAGCCACATAGCCTAACAACAAGATAGCC
>WFNR01000165.1 GCA_015488485.1 Cyclobacteriaceae bacterium
TCCCTGGCGCTTGCCTGCCAAAGGCACGGATTCCTTCGCGCCCTCTGCGGTTAGTATTTAGGTTGGCAGATTGATGATTGCAGATATTAGATTCTATCCGACCTCCGTCCTCATGTCTCAGTCCCCAAAGGGCATAATCCCGCCACCATAATCCAGCAAATAACATAATTTGTTTCAATTTGTTTCAATTTGTTTCACGTACTTGACTTTTAAAAAAATACTTGGGAGATTGGGGGTGAAATTGATGTTTAATTAAAATTTAAAGTTATGAAGTATTACGCATTAATATTAAGAAAAAACATACTAGCATTACTTCTCACTCTGGTATTCACCTTTGGTATTATTGGAAGTGCGAGTGCAAGACCTATGTTTGGTAGTAAAGAAACATGTAATGAGTCAACATGTGAATGGTTTGGTTATAAAACATGTCAAACAACCACATATATTTTCTGGATTGGTTTTAAATCAGGTTGGGGGGATCCGGAACCTTGCTGATAAATTCTTGAACCTTTTACTAATTATTAATTGGGGGAGGCAAATTGTTTCCTCCAATTTTTTAACATTGCATAAGAATGAGATTGATATTTTTCATAGGCAGTTTTATTTCTATTGTTAATTTACTATTTGCACAATCAGAAGCTAAACGTTTCCTGTTGCTTGATGAGAATCATGACCCTGTACCCTTTGCAACCATAGTAAATTTGTCAAGAGAAGGTGGTACTTATACGAATGAAAACGGATACTTTTATCTAGGAAAGAGTGATTCCATTCTAATCAGGCATTTAGCTTTTTATCCATTAATACTTATGCCTGATGAAATAAAAGATACAATTGTACTAAAGAGCAAGTTTGATCAATTAGAGCCTGTTACTATTTACTCCTCCAATAGTAAAAAGGTGAAAAAACATAAGTTTACTAAAAAATATCAACTGACTAGCTTCCCATCATTTGAAATTGGCACTATTATCTCGATTTTGGATCAAAGCGTTGTGAATGTTGAAATTCCATACAAGTCTTCCAATTTTAAATCAACAATAAAGCTTAAATTATACACAGTAAAAAAAAATAAACCTGATCAACTGAGATACGAAGAAATCCAGGAAATACCGGCAAAAGGAAAGAATACATATATCTCTTTTAGTAATGATGTAACAGCCAAATGCCAATATTTGGATACAATATTTGTTAGTATTGAAATGCTTGAGATAAATTCAGAAAGTGCAGCTTTGGGAGAATATAAAAATAAGTCAATAGCCCTTTACTTTGATTATAAGGATGAAACTATAAGAACCTACGCTACCAGGAACTATGATAGGGAAAAAAGGTGGGCTCCTTTTGAAGGCCCTGAAGGATTTCGGATAATCCAACCCACTTTAATATATTTTATCATCGAGTAAAATTCGCTGACAAATGCAATGCATGGGGGTATTTTCAGTTATGAATTATAGTATTGATATTTAGTCGATCCTTAAATTCGATCTAAGTTGCTGTTTATCAACATATTAATGTGGAAAACTTATTGATTTATAGGTTGTTAAACCCGGATTATGCAATAGAATATTGAAAAGGAGGGCTGGTATTTTTAATTTGTTCAAAAATACCCGTCATCCAGGGTCTTCTTTTGGCAGGTAAAGCGATCTTCAATACCCTCTTGTTGGCATGATTGGCTAACCAGGCTCCTAATGCAAATCAATGGAACCTTAATGTTTTTAATGTTGCCCGGTTGTGGTGGTTCAAAGCAAAATGCCTGAATAAGCTCATTAAATTATAGGCAACCATTATAAATCGAAAAGAGGCCTCTGTAGCCCAAAAGTCTTGTAAACAGAAGTTCTCAAGTCCAAAATCCGCTTTTAGTTCTTTAATCCTGTTTTCGCAATCAGCTCTGGAGTTGTAGATATTCCATATCTGATCCAGGGGCAGTTCCAAATTGGTCACATAGCAGCTAAAACGATACCCCGGCATGTCTTCAAACAGTTCCTTGCCAGTAGCATTGGGTCGGATATCTACCTGCTTTCTGACAACAATATATCTTCTTGGTTTCCCTTTTTCATGTGAAAATATCATTTCACTCAACTGTATTCCCTTGCTTAAATCCACCCACTCCTTCAGTCCCCAAACAGTACTTTTTATATTGGGGTACATCTTGACTGCCATAATGTATTTATAGTGCTCTGCTTCAAGGTAACTCATCAGTTCTTCGGTATAAAAACCACTGTCAGCACGTACCAGACCAACTTTTTTATCTCGCAATACTTCATCAAAGGTTTCCTGCATAAATGCTTTACAACTACTGCTGTCAGCCGTATCACCCGGTCGTAGCCATGCATTGGCTACCATCCTGGTCTGACCAACAAAGGCCATCAGTGGGTGATGAGAGTTTCGCCCCCGTTTATTGGGGTTATAGCCTTTGGCGCTACCTTCCTGGTTGCCATACCTGGTGATGACTGTGCTGTCAAAATCAACTGTTATATTATCAATACTTATTTGATCATAAAACCAATGCTGTAGTTTGGGAAATACCTCTGTATTCCTTTTTTGCGAAAATTTCCCGAAAAATCGACTGTAGGTGCTCTGCGATGGCATCTGCTCCCAACCGAAAATGGACTGAAGCACTTTGTCATACCTGAGCCAGTCACAGTGTATATAACGTGAGGCCCCTGTCCAGATGCTTAACCAAAAGGCTTCAATAATTTGTTCGCCAGGATATCCGCGGTTCGACCCCGGCTGAGGAATATCCAGTTGGCCAAGGTACTCCCTTATTCCCGTCTTATCAACAAATCTTTTCATCAAGCTCATCCCTCCAAATGGGGTGACTTTTTTGTTTGAATAGGCGATAGGTAGGTTAACCATTTTGGTGAATTTTAATCCTTGTTAAAATCGCTCTTTGTAAGCAAAATTCAAAGCTTTTGACCTATTTGTTCTTTCCTAATGCATAATCCCGGATAAAGTGACAGGCAGTTTGGCAGCTTAGAAACCAAACCCTACCACCAGTATATCATCGTCCTGTTCGCGGCTGCCTTTCCAGTCGAGTAGTATTTTTTTGAGCACGGCCTCCTGGTCTTTCACCGGTTGGCTCCACAGCGACTCAATGGCATTTTCAAAGGCCTGGCGCCCGAGGGGCTTGTGCTCCTTACCACCGGTTTGTTGCCAGAAGCCATCGGTGCTCAGGTAGCAATGCATGCCTTTGCTTACCTGCTCTTCAAAAACCTCGAAAGGCGCTTGATCATCACTGGCGGGTATGGCTGCCGGCCGGCCGCGTACGGTATTCAGGATGCCTTGCCGCACCACATACAGCTCCATACCGGCAGCCGCAAAGGCCAGGCTTTTTTGTTGGTTGTTGTACAGGCAGGCGGCTATACGCAGCCCTTCAGCAAAGGGCATGCCAGCCGGAAATTCGTTAAGCAAAGCGGCCTCCAACTGGTTGAGCAGTAGATTGGGCGCCATGATGTTGTTGCTTACCGCCAGCCCTTTGAGCAGGCTGAATACACGGGCGTTGAACAGGCCGGCCGTAACCCCCTCCCCGGGCGCCTCATACACTACCAGCAGGTTGAGTTGCTTGCTGGTATGCATAAACAGGCCGTCACCTCCGGTAAGGCGTTGCGGCATATAGAGCATAAATTTCTGCCGCACAAACTTGTGAGTCTTAAAAATCTGCTCCGGATTGGGCACCACATATTGGCCGAGTATATCGGCCAGGTCGTGCTCGGTGCGGTAGCGCGCCAGTTGTTTAGCCAGTTTTTGGTTTTCCGCCTGCAGCAGTTCCAGGGCAGAGGGCTCCTCGTCTTCAGGGGCCTCGCTGTCGGGTTTCTTTTTGCGCCTGCGCGGTAGCCATAGCACAAGCAGCAACAAGCCCAGCCCCCCGGCCGTCAGAAAGCCCACATAGATGTAGTGGTTGATGCGCTGATATTCGTTTTTCAGGTTGCGCAGGCGGATATTTTGTGCTTTCAGGGTATCGAGCTGGGTGGCCAGCGAGATGATTTCGTTTTCGTAGAGTTGCTTCTCGAAATAATCGTTTTCTCTTTGTTTGATGTCGCGCAGGTTCTCGGCTTCCAGGGTGTAGAGTCTGAAATAACGCAGCGCCTTGCCGTCATCGCCCAGTTTTTTGTACTGTGTGGCCAGCAGGCGGTAAGCGGCTACTATGTCTTCGCGGCTGTGGTGCGATTTGGCGCTCGACAGGTAGGCTTTGGCAATGGTTATCAGGCGTTGCGGGGAGGCTGTTTTTTCATTTTGCCGCACCACCTGGCGCAGGGAGTCCAGGTTGGCCGGTTCAGGCTGGCTCCAGGCAGCACCACTCGCAAGCAGAAGTATTATGACAAACCACGTACGCATCATTCAGATCAATCCTTCTTTTACCCGGAATAATTTGTTGAGCTTTTTCTCACTATAACCGTTAACCAGCAGCAACAGATAATCGCCTTCATCCACCGTTACATTACCTTCGGGGTTTTTCAGCAGTACACGCTCTTTGTTATTGCATTTTACAATACCCACCAATACGGCATTGCAGGCGCGCTTCAGGTCGTAAAAGACCTTTTCATAATACATGCCGATGTAGGGATTGGCCTTGGTTACACGATATTCCTTTATATCGTAAAGATCGTCCGTTTCGGCTACCGCAATAATCTCTTCATTGAATTTGGCCACATCGGGCTCAAACATATACGAGGCCAGCAGCTTGGAGGCTATTTCATTTTTCGACAGCGCATAGGTAACTCCGGCCGCCAGGAAGGTTTGCTTCAGATCGGCATTGTCGAGCGATACGATACAGGTCAAATCGCTGTAGGCCTTTTTCAGATTCAGAAAATACACCAACTTTTCAGTGTCGTCATCCAGGTTGACAAACACAATGCTGGCTTCCTTGATATTGGCTTTTTGTAAATGCTCCATAGCATAATAATCGGCATACAGGGCAAAGACCTGCGAAGAGGGGTAGGCATCGCGTATGTGCTCGATGTTGTTCTTGTCGAGCGTAATAATGGCTACCTGCTTGTCGGCTTGCAGTAACTGGTCGGTTACTGTGCGACCGAAGCTGTTCCAACCCACGATGATGGCATGGTTTTTAAAATTAGTACCAAAATGCCCTAATTTTCTACTTTCGTTTATCCGGCTCATAATACTGGCTATTTGTCCTATCAAAATGGCAAAAATGGTCAGGCTTCCGAAAAGAAAAACGAAACCTATAATACGCCCGCCCTCGGTGGTAGGCACCAGGTCGCCATAACCTACCGATGTAAGCGTTACCACCGACCACCACACGGCATTGTACAGGTTATGTATGCCTGAGTTGGGGTCCTGGCTCTCGAAATAAACCAACAACTCCAGCAGGCCGTAATAACCAACAATTGAAACCAGTGCAATAATTATCAGCCTGGTAAAATTTACCTGCTTCATAGAGGGTAGTTGAGTTTATCCGGTATAAAGATAGGTATTTGTGAAGTTATAAGAAATTGTCAAATAATATAAAAATTGAATCGCGGAAAATAACCGTACAATAAACCAATTTGTACGTAAATAATACGTACATTTGTGTAAGTTAAGCGATATTTATTATGGCAGTACCAGATTTAAAACAAGAAAAAGCAAGGTTTGACATTCGTTTGTCAAAGGAGCAAAAAATGCTGTTCGAAAAAGCGGCTCTTTTAGGTGACTACCGAAGTTTAACCGAATTTGTGATTCGGGCTGTTCAGGAAAAAGCACATGAAATCATTTCTGAAAGGGAAAAAATTATTGCTTCGCAAAAGGATAGTGAGATTTTCTTCGATGCTGTAGTTAATTCTGCGAAGGCGAATGACAAACTTACCAGCGCTGCGAAGGAATATAAAAACCTTCTGTCTGAATGAAAGAGCTAACGGAAGTTCTTAGCGCCAGGCACCGGAAAAAAGAATTTTCGTGTGGCAAGGAGATGCTCGACAACTATTTGCACAAGCAGGCCAATCAGGATATTAAAAGAAAGTTGTCGGTTTGTTTTGTATTGTCTGACAAGGAAAACAACCTGATAAAAGGTTATTATACTTTGTCAAGCAACAGTATTTCTCAGGAACTGGTTCCGCCCAGGTACAAGAAAAAATTTCCCAGGTCATACGCTTCTATACCTACAACCTTGCTCGGTCGCTTAGCTGTTGACAAAAGGTATCAAAAACAAGGAATTGGTAAGTTGCTGTTAATAGACGCACTGCGAAGAAGTTATGAGATCTCCAAAAGCATTGGCTCTTTTGCTGTGGTGGTAGACACATTGGATAGAGATGCGGAAAAGTTTTATGAGCAATATGGTTTTATAAAACTTCCGGATAGCGGGAAAATGTTTTTGCCAATGGGTACAATAAAGGCATTATTTGAGTAGGTACTTTCGGCAGGAAGATAGCAGCTCTTTCCAGGGTAACTAATGCCGGTGCTCCAACGGCAGTACCTCCACCAGCCGGTCGGTACCCAGTAGGGTGGAGTCGGCATTGGTGTACCAGGTACGCTGGGCCGGTATGCGCAGGCCGCCTACCTGCTGCTCTCCGGTCAGGATGATATACTCGCCATCGCCTTTGCTCTCGTCATGAAAGAACTGATAGCCCACCATTGCATGGCTCTGCGGGTCAAAATAAAAATACCAGATATCCGAGCCCACCTCTTTGTCGTAGGTTACCCGGATAGCCAGCGTTTCCTTGCCGTTAAAGGGCTTATGATAAATGCTGTCCGATACATGGGTGCCGGGGTCGTGTAGCTTCATGGGCAGCCCCCACAGGTAGAGGTAGTAGTTGCGCAGCATCAGGCAGCGGCTGTCGGTTAGTTGCAGTTCCTCCTTTTCTGCGGCTGTGGGTGGGCGCCCGTCCACCTCCTGACGGCAGGTGTTGCCGGTTACATGCCTCACCACCCGGTGGCCTGCCTGCTGGCGCATCACGCAAAGATTGCCGTGCACGTTGTCGAGGTGCATACGCGCCTGGCGGTCGGGCTGGCCAGGACGGCTGTCGCTGAATACAAAGGTGGCTTGCAGGCCAGGCCATTGTCCTCGCGGGTCATGGTAGGCGATGGCTGCTTCCAGTAGCTCATGGCCGGTTTGCTGGGCTGTGGCCAGGGTCAGTGGTACGAGGCTTAGCAGCAGGATAAATATTTTTTTCATAGCAAAAGAAGAGTAGAGGTTTATTTACGATACAGTTCAAATTCCACCCTGCGGTTGAGCTGCTTGGCACGCTCGGAGTGGTCGGTAAGAATGGGTCGCGAGCTACCGTAGCCTTTGGCGGTAATACGGTCGGGGTCTATGCCGCCAAAATACACCATATACTCCATAATGGCATCGGCCCGCTGCTGGCTCAGCGCCAGGTTGAAGTCTTCGCGCCCGTCACTGTCGGTATGGCCGTTGATGCGCAGCTTGAAATCGGGGTTGTCTTTCAGAAAATCCACAATCTTGTCCAGGTCATCATACATCTCCGGCTTAAGGGTAGCCTTGCCATTGTCAAAGACAATCGACTCGAACTTTATTTTGGTGGAGATAGGCTTTACCGAAGTGGTAATTTCGCTGTTATCTTCCAGCCGGAAGATCTCGGCAATACGGAAGAACGATTCGCCCTGCACGATAATCAGGTAGTTGTTGTTGTTAATCAGGTCGAACTCAAAGGTGCCATCGGGGCGCAGGAATTTAGGCGCCACCTCTATGCCGTTGTCCAGGTCGATGATCGATACAATGCCCTGCATGGGCAGGCCGGTGGAGTCGTTGGTTACCTGGCCGCTGAGGCGGGTGGTAGCGCGCGGCTGCGCTTCCATAGGCAGCGGAAAGGAGTACAGGTCGAGGTTTTGCGGGTTGTTTTCGGCCGCCCGGGCATAATAGAGCTGCTCGGCCCGGCCGTCTATGGTAAAATAGTACTCCGTACCCGGGCCGTTTACCAGCGGCCCGATGTTTTTGGGCTCGCGCCAGTTGCCCTTGTAGCGCTGGGTTTTGTAAATGTCATAGCCCCCGAAGTTGAGCAACTGGCCGTTGGAGCTGAAATAAAGTATCTTTTCCCGCGGGTGATAAAAGGGGCTTACATCGTTGTGCCGGGTGTTGATGATGGGCCCGGCATTCTGTGCCTTTTGCCACTCACCCTTGCTGTTTTTTACGCTGAAATAAATATCCGACAGACCGAAGCCGCCAATGCGGTCGGAGGCGAAGAACAGGGTATCGCCCCCGGGTGTAAGCGAGGGGTGCGAATCCCAGGCGGTGCTGTTGATCAGGTACCCCAGGTTGGTAAACTCTCCCCAGGTGCTGTCGGCCTGCAGACGGGCCATGTACAGGTCGCAGTTGCCATAGCTGTCGGGGGCAAAGCAGCGCGAAAAATAGATGGTTTTGCCATCCTTACTCAATACGGCCGAACCCTCATTCAGGTCGGTGCTCAACTCCTCTATAGGCTTGGCGGTCAGCCATACTCCGCCTTCGTTTTTGCTGTAATAAATATTTTCCTGGCGGTTCGGTTCCAGCGGGTCGCGCGACAAGTCGCGCCTGGTAGTGAAAATCAGCAGGTTGTCGTCACGGTTCAGGGCCGGGGCATAGTCGGCATAGGGTGAATTGATACGATGCCCCATATTGAGCAGCATACCCCTGGGCGGGCGCAGGGTATCTACCAGTTGCCGGTAATTGACCAGCTCATAATAATATTCCACAGGCACGTAATAATCCTTGGTAAGGCTGGTAAGCGAGTCGTAATAAAGCTCTATTTTGTTGAGATTCATGTCATTGCGATAGTGCTTCAGGGCCAGCTTGTAGAGCAGCAGGGCTTCGTAGGGGTCGCCAAACAGCTCGGTGAGCTTGGCCAGGCGCCACAGCCAGTAAGTCGATTTGTAGAAATTTTCAATGCCGAAACTGGCTACATATTTGCGTAGCAGCAGATATAACTTCTCCCAGTCTTTGCGGTTTTCATACAGCTTGATTTTGCGTAGCAATTTGGCATTATAGTAATAGGGTATCTTGTTTACATTGGGAAAATCGAACAGACGTGAATCGCCATAGCTATATGGCCCCCGGTAGGTAGTGTCGGGGTGTACGTCAATTTTCTTTTTTTTCTGAGCGGCTGCCAGACCCGGCACTGCCAGCAGCAGAGCAAGCGTTAGATATTTAAAGTATGCCAACATTACCGCATAAGTACTAAAACAAACGTGATATTAGCAAGATTATGCGAAAAAAACACAATATTCGGTTTGGCATAGCTATTGAAGTATAAGGGAGGATTATAAAATAAGTGGCATTATTGCCAAAGTTATGCCATTTTGACATTTTTACAGGATGAGGAAAAACCAGAAACCACTTTTGAATGACCTGCTTCTGGCAGAGCTGAACCAGGACGACAGCGAAGACCTGATACAACTGGTTTCGAAGGGCGATGAGCATGAACCGGAAAAGGATGCTCCGGACGAGGTGCCCTTGTTGCCACTGAAGAACACGGTGCTTTTTCCCGGTGTGGTGGTGCCCATAACCGTAGGGCGCAAGAAATCGATTAAGCTGGTGAAAAAGGCCTATGCCGGTGACCGGCTCATAGGTGTGGTGGCCCAGAAAGAGCCCGTTGAAGACCCCGAGGTGGAAGACCTCTATAAAATAGGTACCCTGGCGCGTATCCTGAAAATGCTGGTGCTGCCCGATGGCAATACCACCATTATTATTCAAGGTAAGCAGCGCTTTAAAATCAGGGAATACCTGACCACCGAGCCCTATATTTCCGCCCGGGTTAAATATCTCAGAGACAAGAATCCGCTTGACAATAAAATCAAGGAGCACCGTTTTATGGCCAAGCGCCTCAAGGATGTGGCCCGCCAGTTGCTGAAGCTCAACCCGGAGCTGCCGCAAGAGGCCCAGGTGGCGCTCGACAATATCAGCAACCCCACTTTTCTCACCCACTTCCTGTCGGCCAACATCAATGTGGATGTGGTGGACAAGCAACGCCTGCTGGAAGTGAATGACGGCTACCAGCGGGCCGAGATGCTGCTGGCTTTTATGTACCAGGAGATAGATATTCTCGAACTGCAACAGGAGATTCACAAAAAAACCGCCACCGACCTGGACAAGCAGCAGCGTGACTACTACCTGCGCACCCAGATGAAAATTCTGCAGGATGAGCTGGGATATGGCGGCCCTGACAAGGATATAGAAGAAATGCGTGAGCGGGCTGCCAAAAAAGACTGGTCCGAGGCCGTGGCACGGCATTTCAACAAGGAGTTGGACAAGCTGCAGCGTATTAACCCAATGGCGGCCGAATACCCGGTGGCGGCCAATTACCTGGAGCTGATGCTGGAGCTGCCCTGGAACGAAACCACCCAGGATGACCTGGACCTGCGCAGGGCCAGGCGTATTCTCGACCGCGACCATTACGGCCTTGAAAAAGTAAAAGACCGCATCATCGA
>WFNR01000166.1 GCA_015488485.1 Cyclobacteriaceae bacterium
TTACCTGCCTGCCACATAGCCCGTAGTTTTACCGAATCCACTACTTCTTTGGCAGCCGTAAGCCGGTCGAAAATGTCGCGGGCGGTGCTCTTGGTAGCGCGCTGCATGATCACCACCTGAAAAGAATCGGCCTCGATACGCTGCTTGTAGTGCCAGGCCGCCAGGCTATCGGTAATGCGCGGGCCATAGAAAATAGCACAGGCACCGGCCTTGTAATGACCAGCCATAAAGGCGGCCGCTTGCTTGCCGGCCCGTGCGGCACCCGTGCGTATCAGAAAAGCATAGGGATTGCCCCTGATAATAGCCGAATTAGCCGAAACCGGATTGACAAAGTTTTTACGCTGGCGATAACTATAGTTGGCAATAACCTTGAGCGGCCCGGGATACAGCGGGCCTATCAGGGCATCGAAGGCATCCAGGCTGCCGCTGTTTACTATACCGGCAGTAACGGTTGAATCGCGCTGGGTATCAAATACTTTTACCTCGAGTTGCGTTGAGTCAAAGGCGTCCAGCGCCAACTGCATGCCTTCGTACAACTCTACTGCCAATGACTTATGCATATACACCCCGCTTTGCCAGAGTCGTTCGGTAAACAATGGCAGCAATATGGCAATGCGATACTTCTCTTTGAGGACGGTTGGCGGCACACCCAGACCCAACCTGGCGGAATCAAGCCGGTAGGTAATACTCAGCGAATCAAGCAGCGACTGGTTGCGCTCGGCCGGTGGCTGAGCGACCAACTGCCCGGCCAGCAAGCCGGCAATCAGGGTATCGCTGGGATGCTGGGCCAGCAAAGAGGCCAATACCACCTGGTCGAGCTGCTGCAGATATGCCTCACTTAGCCGCGCAGCCTGACGCTGCAAGGTGTCATTTTTTATTAATGAACGATAATACAGTGCCTGGTTGGGGTTGTGCTCTTCAAAATACAGTTTATTCAGCCACAAATACACTTCTTCCTGCTGTGGCCAGGCCGGATGCTGACGCAGCAATTGCAGCCACATGGCTTTGGCCTTGCCGGGTTGCCCGGCACGATAAGCAGCTATACCGTAATAATAGGCCGTATAGGCGCCAAGCGGATGGGCCGGGTCGGCCTGTATGAGCTTGTTAAATCCTTGCAATGCCTCCTCATAGCGACCATCGGCCAGATTTTTTTTTGCAGCTTCGTAGGTTTGCCGGTAATCAAGCGTCTGGGCATGCGCTGCCAGGGAGGCACCGCAAAAAAATATCAACCACAAAAATCCAAGCCTGTTCATCGCAGCCAAAATAACAATAATCCTTATTATTCCCACTCTATGGTAGCGGGTGGTTTGGAGCTGATGTCATACACCACCCGGTTTACGCCTTTCACCCGGTTGATGATATCGTTGGCTACCCGGGCCAGAAAATCGGCCGGCAGTTGAGCAAAATCGGCCGTCATGCCATCTACGCTGGTTACGGCCCGCAGGGCCACCACCTGCTCATAGGTACGCTCATCGCCCATCACTCCTACCGCCTGGATAGGCAGCAGTACAGCCCCGGCCTGCCACACCTGATGATAAAAGCCCTCCTCCTTAAGCGCACTGATAAACAAATGGTCCACTTCCTGCAAGATAGCTACTTTTTCAGGCGTAATATCACCCAGAATACGGATGCCCAGCCCCGGTCCCGGGAATGGGTGGCGTTCGAGAATTTTTTCCGGAATATGTAAGGTACGGCCTACTTCTCTCACCTCATCTTTGAACAAGGTATTGAGCGGCTCCACCACCTGCAGTTTCATAAAATCGGGCAGCCCACCTACGTTATGGTGCGACTTAATGGTGGCCGAAGGGCCTTTTACCGATACCGATTCTATCACATCGGGGTAAATGGTGCCTTGCCCCAGCCACTTGACACCGGGTATCTTATGGGCCTCGGCATCAAACACCTCGATAAACACGCGGCCAATGGCTTTGCGCTTGCCCTCGGGGTCGGTAATGCCCTGCAAGGCCTGATAAAACTGCGCTTTGGCATCTACCCCCTTTACATTGAGCCCCATGCCTTTGTAAGACTCCAGCACTTCTTCAAATTCGTTTTTGCGCAGCAGGCCGTTGTCCACAAAAATACAGTGCAGGTTATCGCCAATAGCGCGGTGTATAAGGGTGGCTGCCACCGAGGAATCCACGCCACCCGACAGGCCCATCACCACCTTGTCATCCGCCAGCCTCTCTTTCAAACCGGCTACGGTTGTTTCTACAAATATATCGGGAGTCCAGTCTTGCCGGCAGGCGCAGATGTGCACTACAAAATTGCGCAGCAGGGTCTTGCCTTGCTCGGTATGGGTTACTTCGGGATGAAACTGAATACCATAGCGATCTTCGCCCTGCACCTTGTAGGCTGCTACCCGCACGCTGGCAGTGCTGGCAATCACTTCAAAATTGTCCGGCAGCCGGGTAATGGTATCACCATGCGACATCCATACCTGTGAATCGAGGGTGATTTCTTTCATCAACGGGTTGTGGTGGTCCACCTCAAAGAGGCGGGCACGGCCGTATTCCCTTATTTCGGAGGGCATAATCTCGCCACCTGCCTTGTGGGCCATCAACTGGGCGCCATAGCAGATGCCCAATACCGGCACCTGGCCGAAAGCGCTGATATCAACCTCCGGGTGGTCTTTGTCGTGCACCGAGTGTGGACTCCCCGACAGGATTACCCCTTTCAGGCCGGGCAAGTCGGTGGGCACTTTGTTATAGGGGTGAATCTCACAATACACATTCAACTCACGTACGCGCCTGGCAATCAATTGGGTATATTGTGAGCCGAAGTCAAGGATGAGGATGGTCTCTGTCATGCGGCAAAAATAGTGTCAATTACCAAGAGTAGATAATGATAGGCCGGGGTTTTGGCAGCTTTTGCAGCGAACATCCTACCTTTGCTAAAAAAATACCGGTGAAAAGGGTTGTCGTAGGTCTATCAGGCGGGGTTGATTCGAGCGTAGCTGCTTATCTGCTCAAAGAGCAGGGCTATGAGGTGATCGGTATTTTTATGAAAAACTGGCATGACGACTCGGTAACCATCAGCGATGAGTGTCCTTGGCTGGAAGACGCCAACGATGCCATGCTGGTAGCCGAAAAACTGGACATTCCTTTTCAAACCCTCGATCTGAGCGGCCCCTATAAAGCCCGTATTGTCGATTATATGTTCAGGGAATACCAGCAAGGCCGTACACCCAACCCCGATGTGCTATGCAACCGGGAGATTAAATTCGACCTGTTTCTGGAAGCGGCTCTCAACCTGGGAGCCGATTATGTGGCTACCGGCCATTATTGCCGGAAAGACTCCCTTGAGGTGGACGGCCGGCCGGTTTACCGCTTGCTGGCCGGGCGCGACCAAAACAAAGATCAAAGCTATTTTCTTTGTCAGCTTACCCAGGAGCAATTGGCCAGGGCTTTATTTCCGGTGGGCGAGCTCACCAAGCCCCAGGTAAGGCAGATTGCCCGCGAGCAGGGCCTTATTACGGCCGAAAAGAAAGATTCGCAAGGCCTGTGCTTTATCGGTAAAGTGCGGCTGCCTGATTTCCTGCAGCAACAGCTTAAACCGAACAGTGGAGAAGTGATAGAGATTCCGGCCGATGCCGGCATATACCAAGAGGCTGCTTTGGCAGCCGGTACCACTGCCCATGACAACGCCACCCTGGAAGAATTGGTAAAGCCATATTCCTACAATCCGCAAATGGGTCGTAAGGCAGGCGAACACCGGGGTGCCCATTATTTTACCATCGGCCAGCGCAAAGGGCTGGGCATTGGCGGCACCCCGTTGCCGCTATTTGTATTGGCTACCGATATAGAGAAGAATATTATTTACGTAGGTCAGGGCGAAAATCACCCGGGGCTTTACCGGCCGGGTCTGTTTGTCAGGCAGGAAGAACTCCATTGGGTAAGACCCGACCTGGCCCTGCCGGTAGGTGGAGAAGCACGCTACCGGGTGCGCATCCGCTACCGCCAGCCGCTCGAAGAGGCCACCCTGATCAGACGCCAGGAAGGGCTGTACATTGTGTTCGACAGGCCGCAAAAAGCCATAGCGGCAGGCCAGTTTGCCGCCTGGTATCTGGATGACGAACTGGTGGGCTCGGGTGTGATAGCCTGAGCTGGAAAGCAGCCCTTAAAAAAGAGCCGCAGGATAATTTATTGTTTTGAATTTATTTGAAAAAACTAAAGATTTCACCAGATTTGTTGCCTGAAATAACCATCCTTATGGAGGAAATAGCAAAAAAGGTGGAGCAGATACTGGTAGAGAAGCTTTACATCGCTCCCACCGAAGTAACACCCGATGCCAATCTGATCAAAGACCTGGGTATAGACTCACTCGATTATGCCGAGCTGGTGATGGAATTTGAGCAGACTTTTGATATCAGAATACCTGACTCGGATGCCGAAAAGCTGGTTACTGTACAGCAGACCATCGATTATATTAGTGAAAAAGTAGCGGCCAAAAGCGCCTGAGCAGTTGGCGCTGCCACTCTGCTTCCCGTACCTTTATTGAGGGGTAAATCCATTACCTTTGCAGGTTGAAAATCGCTATGGACACTACCCATTATTTTACGCTGCCCAACGGTATAAGGGTGGTACACCGCCCGGTAAGCAATACACGTATTCTGCATTGCGGCATTGTCCTCGATATCGGTAGCCGCGATGAACAGCCGCACCAGTATGGCATTGCCCATTTTTGGGAGCACATGGCCTTTAAAGGCACCAGGCGTAGAAAAGCCTATCACATTATCAACAGTCTTGACTCAGTAGGGGGCGAGCTGAACGCCTATACTACCAAAGAAAAAATCTGCTTTTACGCTTCGGTGCTGGATCATTTTGATGAAAAAGCCGTAGAACTGCTCAGCGATATTACCTTTAATTCCATTTTTCCGCAAAAGCAATTGGATAAGGAACGCCAGGTTATTCTGGAGGAAATGGCCATGTATCGCGACAATCCCGAGGATGCCATTCAGGACGATTTCGATGAGTTGGTATTCAACGGACACGATCTGGCGCACAACATCCTGGGAACGGGCGGTAACATACAGCGTTTCACACGGCAGGATTTTATGCGTTTTATTGAAGAGAATATCGATACCAAGCGCATTGTCATTTCTTTCGTGGGTAACCTGCCTTTAAAAAGAATTAAAAAATTAACCGAAAAGCACTTTGGCCATATAGCCCCGCGCACCAATCCGCGCCAACGACAACCTTTGCGGAACTATACCCCCGCCCGCAAGGAGCAAAAAAAGCCTATCCTGCAAGCTCATTTTGCTATCGGCCAGCCGGCCATACCAGTTAACCATCCGCAGCGCATCCCTTTCAGTATGCTGGTAAACCTGCTGGGCGGGCCGGGTATGAACTCACGCCTGAACCTGGCCCTGCGCGAGCGCCTGGGGTATGTGTATAGTGTGGAGGCGCAGTATCATAGCTATACCGACACCGGTCTGTTTGCTGTTGTTTTCGGTACCGAGCAAAAAAACCTGAAACGCAGTATCAATGTGGTGAAGCGTGAAATCAGGAAAGTGCAGACCACCAGGCTGGGACGCCTGCAGTTGCACACCCTCAAAGAGCAAATGATGGGCCACCTGGCCATGGCGGCCGAAAACAACCTGACCCTGATGATGAGCCAGGCCAAAAGCCTGCTCGATCAGGAGCGCCTCTTTACCCTTGACGAGCTTTTTGACAGCATTAAGCAAGTAACGGCCGGCCAACTGCTGGAACTGGCCAACGAACTGCTCGATATCGATCAGATGAGTTCTCTTACCTACTTACCTCAAAAAAATGGAGTTCATTCCGCCTGAGATCAATGCCTATGCCGAGGCCCACACTACGGCCGAGCCTGAGCTGCTAAACCGCATCAACCGCGAGACACACCTGGAGGTGCTCTATCCACGCATGCTGTCGGGCCACCTGCAAGGGCGGCTGCTGGCTATGCTGGCCCGTATGATAAACCCTGCCTATATAGTAGAGGTAGGCACCTACACGGGCTATTCGGCCCTGTGTCTGGCAGAAGGCCTGCGCCCCGGTGGTAAGCTGATTACCATTGAGAAAAATCCCGAATTGGAAAAACGTGTACGCAGCTACCTGAATGCCAGCACACTGGGTAAGATGGTTGAGTTGCGCATTGGCGAAGCACAAGAGATAATCCCCACCTTGCCGGATGGTATTGACCTGGCTTTTATCGATGCCGACAAAGTGTCGTACCTGAAATATTATGAGCTGCTACTCGATAAACTGCAACCGGGCGGCTACCTGCTGGCCGATAATGTGTTGTGGTCGGGCAAGGTAACAGATGAAAATGCCCGTGATGCCGATACGGTGGCACTGCAAAAGTTTAATAACTTTGTTCAGGCCGATAAGCGGGTAGAGAATGTACTGCTACCCGTGCGTGACGGCCTGATGATGATGAGAAAACGATGAGAAAACTCCTCCTGTTAGTCCTTTGTTTGCTAAGTGCCGTGTATGGTGGCAGTCAGCCGCTTAGCACCCCACGCGTGCCGGCCAAAATGACCTTTGCCGACCTCACCCTGCACCTCACCGAAGAGGCCCGCAGAGAAATACAAGCCGATGTGGACGCCCTGACGGCTAATAAGCGTTTTTTTATGGCCAAAGCCGAGCGGGCGGCCCTGTATATGCCTTTGGTAGAGCAAATCTTTGCCGAAGAAGGCCTGCCGGACGACTTTAAATATCTGGCCATCCAGGAAAGCGGCTTTATAGCCGATGCGGTATCTACTTCGCAGGCGGTGGGGTTCTGGCAGTTTAAAAAAGAAACCGCCCTGGAAATGGGCCTGCGGGTAGATGGCAAGGTGGATGAACGCCAGCATATACTGGCCGCCAGCCGGGCGGCCGCGCGCTATCTGCAGCAAAACAACTTTTACTTCAACAACTGGCTATATGCCCTGCAGGCCTACCAGATGGGGGCCGGTGGCGCCATGCAGGCCCTGGGCGAGGTGAAGGGCGGCCAGAAGAAATTAACCATAGACAAAAAGACCTATTGGTATGTAAAGAAATTCCTGGCCCATAAGATTGCCTTTGAAGACATCATCGAAGAGCTAAAGCAGACCCAGCCTACCCTGCAGGTATATGCGGACGGCCGGGGCAAGACCCTGCAGCAAATTGCTGCGGAAACCAACAGCAATCCGCAGGAACTGGCCTCGTTTAACACCTGGCTAAAAGCCCGTAGAATACCTGACGACAAGGCCTATCCGGTAATCCTGCCGGCCGGAGCCCAGCCTGCTGTGCTGGCAGCTACGCCACCTGTAGATACCCGCCCGGCCGATACGGCCTTACCACCGGCAACACCCCCTGCGGCAGAGGAGCTAAACCTGCCGCCTTTCAACCCCATCAGGCTCAACGGCCTGCAAGGGGTTATACCCAACCGGCCGATGACGATCGATCAACTGGCAGAGCTGCTGGCTACCGATGCTGCCAAGCTGGCCAAATACAACGATTTGTTGCCTCATAACCGCCTCGAACCCGGCCAGGTGTATTATACCCAAAGTAAGCGCAACAAAGGCCTTATTTATTACCATACCGTACGCGAAGGTGAAACACCCTGGATGATTGCCCAGAACTATGGCATTAAACTTAACAAGCTATTGAGAATGAATAGGTTAAAAAATAAAAATACCCTATTAACCCCCGGTCTGGTGCTTTGGTTACGCAGGAACAAACCGGCCGGTGTGGCAGACGATTATTTCCCTTCAAATAATTCGGGTGAGAAATAACTATGTTTTACAGGTTTGTCCTATATTAGCAAAGCTTATTTTTTATTATTAAATTTACGTTTTACAAAGCTTTTGGAATAAGCAATGAGTGCGATAGGAACAGTGATGCTGGTAGATGACAATGATACTGATAATTTTATCAGTAAGCGCATAATTGAGATTACTCAGTTTGCCGATCAGGTTATTGTCAAAAATTCGGGCAAGAGCGCCCTGGAATATCTGGAAGAAAACAAGGATAATCCGCAGGCTATTCCGGATATTATTTTTCTGGATATCAACATGCCTATTGTGGACGGTTTCGTGTTTTTATACGAATACGAAAAGTTTGACAACAGTATCAAAGACAAGTGCCGGGTGATTATCCTTTCAAGCTCGGACAACAAACGCGATATCGACAAGATTGTCAACAATGACTTTGTAATTAAGTTTATCACCAAGCCCCTCACCGAGAAAACCCTGGCCGAAATTAAGGAGTTGGATTTTAGTTAATAGTCGGGGTCGAGACCCAACTCGTCCTGGAGTTTCTTCAAGGCAGGATATTTCTTTTTCAGGTAGTCAAATTTTTCCCTGTTGGTGTAGATCATCTGTTCGTCTTCGATTTCGGCCACCGTGGCCTCCAACACAATGGTGCCGTTTTTCAATTTTTGTCGCAAATACTGCTGCAACTCCGCTTTGATTTCGTCAAAGGTGATATGCAACACTTCGTTGGCCAGCTTAAGCACCACCTTGTTATCCTGCAATTCATACGGCTCTTTGAGAAGCGTTACCACCTTGTCCTTACCGGCCTCTTTTTGTTTGGCCAGGTAGTCCTGCCAGCAGGCCTGCAGGTCTTCGAAAGTAAAGGGGGTAGCAGCCTTTACGGGAGCCTCATCCTGTTCTTTGGTTGTCTGCTGCTTAGGCGCAGCGGGCGCTTTGGCTTTTTGCAGGTCGGCCTGTTTGGGGATTTTGGGTGTGGAGGGCAAAGGGGCAGCAGACGACTCTTTCTTTGGGTGGTAAGCGGCTGCCGGTTCAGCAGTAGCTTGTGCAGGCGCCTCAGTCGTTGGCGTTTTCAGTTTTTTTTTTCAGCGCTGCTTAGTTCGCGGGCCAGGTTGATAGCCGAGTTTAGATGGGCGATTTTCATCAGGGTGAGCTCCACATGCAGGCGCTGGTTTTTACGGGTTTTGTATTCCCAGTCGGCTTGCGAGAGGATATTCAGCCCGCTCAGTAGAAAGGAAGGCGGGGCACTGGCGGCTTGCTGGCGGTAGCGCTCCCGGGCTGCATCGGCTACTTCGAGCAGACCTACTGTCTGTTCATCCTGACACATCATCAGGTCGCGGAAATGATTGGCCAGGCCACTGATAAAATCGTGCCCGTCAAAGCCCTTGCGGATGATCTCATCAAACAACAACAGGGCTTCCACATGATTTTCGTTAAGCAGGTGTTCGGTTACGGTAAAATAATAGTCGTAATCGAGGATATGCAGGTTTTTGATAGTAGCCTCGTAAGTTACCTCGCGGTTGTCGGAGAAGGTAACAATGAGGTCAAAAATAGACAAGGCATCGCGCAGGGCGCCATCGGCTTTGCGGGCAATCAGGTGCAGGGCCTCCTCTTCGGCCTTGATGCCTTCTTTTTCGGCTATTTTTTTCAGGTGGCCGGCAATATCGCTTATTTCTATACGGTTGAAATCGTATATCTGGCAGCGCGACAGGATGGTGGGTATCACCTTATGCTTTTCAGTGGTGGCCAAGATAAAAATGGCATAGGGCGGTGGCTCTTCCAGGGTTTTGAGAAAGGCATTGAAAGCCGCCTGCGACAGCATGTGCACCTCATCGATGATGTAAATCTTGTACTTGCCGTACTGCGGTGGATAGCGCACCTGGTCGATGAGGTTGCGGATGTCATCCACCGAATTGTTGGAGGCGGCATCGAGCTCAAAGATATTCAGGGCGCTATCGCCTTCGAGTAGCTGTGGCGGCTGCTCGGCCGACTCGTTTACCATGCGTGCCAGAATACGTGCACAGGTAGTTTTGCCTACCCCACGCGGCCCGCAAAAGAGGAGCGCCTGGGCCAGATGATTGTTTTCGATGGCATTTTTCAAGGTGGTGGTAATATGCTCCTGCCCCACCACCTCATCAAAGCCGGTTGGCCGGTACTTACGAGCCGATACCACATATTGATCCATGCCCCGAAGATAGAAAATTGCTGACGTATTTTCTTAATGCGGCTGGCAAAAAAGTTTTTGGTTTCTTTAAAATGCTATCAATTCGCGCACCTGCTTGTGCAACTGCTCCAGATAGGGCTGATGAGTAAGCCGCTCACCGCTGAGGTGCTGCTCGATGGCGGTAAGGCGCGGCTTGCGGGCCAGCACATGAGTGCCGCAGTAGTTGAGGATATCGGTAAAGTGGCTCATGGCCTGCACGCTGCCCATCTGACCGGCCGAGATACCCACCAGCGCGGCTTTTTTGCCGCGAAAGGTAGCCGGAAATTCCAGGCCATCTATAAAGGCTTTGAGTACTCCGGGAAAAGAGCCGTTGTATTCCGGGATAATAAAGACAAACTTATCGGCCTGCTTCATGCGGTCACGCAGCACATTAAAGGCTTCGTGCTGCCCGGCCTTGTCGTACAGGGCCGAGTGGATATAGTCGTGTGGCAACTCGCGCAGATCGACAACAGGTGCTTCTACCCCTTCTTGTTGAAGCAAGCCGGCATAGATGCGTGCCACTGCCGGGGAGAGGGCATCAGGGCGATTGGTGCCGGATATAATTACGATGTTTTCCGGATTTTTTCTCATCAACGATTATTCACATTGTCACGTTATGATGACAAAAAAACAAAATTTATTACACCCATATCATTAATTAGCTAATGAAATCTTCGCCAGTCCGCATTACCCTTTCTAATTGCCTGATATTCAAGTAATCTAAATTACTCATGGCTACTGTTTTCGAGGAAATCCGAATAATTTAAAGGGAGCAAAAAAGGCCGTAACCTTATTGGCTACGACCTTTAACCACACATCTATTTTCTTAAAAAAGGCAAACTAAATGATTGCAGAGTTTTATTACAACAGTTGTTTTAATCATCAAACTCTCCGTCACCATCATCGTCCTCACCGCCTTCCATAACCGAATCAAGGTTATTGGCAATCTGGGCAGCAATGGTGGCATTTGAGCTATCGTTAATTCTAACCACCCCATCGCTGTCAGCCGTAGCTGCATCCAGATCAACACCAGCTAACAAAGCATCCAGATCGAACACTACCAGCAATTGATTGGCCGTAGCATCGCTAATCTCGATACCGGCATCACTTTCAAGCTCAAATTCCAATTCATAATCATTTGAGTACTCATACCTTACCGGGCTGGTTGCCCCGGCAGGAGTGTAGTCAAAAGCAACGAACATGGTTAAGCCACCTGCCATAATCGGTTCAAGGTCCATTTCAATCTCTTCATAAACCCCGGGAGCAATATTGGCCACACCAAAATCAGGCGTGCTGATTCCGGTAAGAAGATCAACGGTAAACTGACCTTCAAATTCAACGTCTTCATTATCGTCTTCACCATCGCCATCCTCATCATCAATCTCACCACTATCCTCGGCCTGATTTTCTTCCAGGGTTTCCAGCTCAATTTCAGTTACCCCAACTTTAACCTCGGTAAATACCAGGTCGGTAGCCGTGGTACGGCCACCGGGGTTAATACTTGACAAGGCTGTAGTTGCCTTCATTTCCATCTTTACATTCGCCAGGCCCGGGTCATTGTTTTTGTTGCAACTTTCCAGTATTAAGCCAAAAGCCATTAGCAAAGCAAATACGATTGTTTTAATTTGATTTTCCATCTTCATCATTGTTTAGTTTTAAATTTATGTTTAGTTATTTTTTTCAAATTGTACGGTAATCTTAACCCCATCATCGTTATTAACTAACTTGATAAGATCATTGTTAAATTCAGTTACCTGCCATTCAGTGTTGAGTTTCTCCAGCGGCAAATCGGCATCAAAGTCCAGTTCAAGACCCAGTGTACCGTCATCGCCATAGGTTTCCCAGGTGCCTTCGATGACCTGTGAATCTAAGGTTGCCGTGGCAACACCGTCATTAAGAAAGGCAAACACATACCCGGCAAAGCCTGCCGTGCCATCGGTGGTGTCAAAGTAGTAGGTTAACCGCCAGCTACCGTCCATCAGAACCGCTATCAGCTCCGAATCGTCAATATCATCGTCATTATAATCATTGTCATCATCTTCATCACATTGGTCTTCTACACTTTCTATCAGGTCTTCCAACTGCTGGTTATTGGTCACTACAACCTCACTGCCATCGCTCAATAAAACTGTAAGTGGAAAGGCAAAGCTGGCCAGTTCGCTCTCCTCCATCGATGCAAAAAGCTCAAACAGCTCCTCGTCATTATTGACAGAAATCACTTGCGAAACCTGACTGAGGGAATCGTAAATGGATACGGTTACCGGATAAATAAAGTCAAGGCACTCGATATCGGGGTCAGCTCCGTTTTCAAGGCAGTCTTTAACCAAATCATTAAGTTCTTCATAACCTTCTACCTCTTCGGTGTCATAATCAGCCGTCATCACGGTTATCGGAAAAACAATTACCAGGGTATCTGTATCCGTAGCCGATTCATCAAAAATCCGCTCAATCAGAACATAATCATCGGCAGTTGATATTGTTAAACTTATACCATTGGCAATTACCGAAGCCGGCAGAACCACACTTATACAACTTGAGTTGTCTATGATGTTATCGAAAGAGCCGTCTTTCATGGTAATTCTTTTAACCAAATCGGCTAATGGAGTTGAATATCCAAAGACATCGCTTTGATTATCTGTGACCACAACCACTTCTTCCTGACATCCGGTAAAGCCAGAGATCAAAATACCAATGAGTAGAACCAGGGTTTTGAAATAATTAAACATCACAGACATTTTGTATGTTTTTACATCCATAAAACTGCTGAGCAACCAAAACTCCTACCATGATCTCGAATTATTTTTTTGATTTGCCAAAGGGAAAGAAGCAGGTATAAATTTTTTTTACAGTATCGTTAGCAAATAAATTTCTACTTTTATCGCGAAAATTATCAGCCGGTATTACGTAAGGTGAAAGATCTGAAAAAAGATAATGTATGCCAGGAAGAAACATTTAATAGTTTGTTTGCCAGCTATGCTACCGACCTGTACAACTTTCTTTATTATAAATACGGGCCTGAGAACAACCCGCATGATATGGTGCAGGAAGCCTTTATTAAATTATGGAACAACTGCCATAAAGTAACTATTGCCAAGGCCAGGGGCTTTTTGTTTACCGTAGCCAACAATCAAATGCTGAGCGACCTGGCCAAAAAGAAAACCGCCCTGAAATATGCCGAAGAACAACCACAAGACTATATCGTAGAAACCCCGGCTTACGTGCTGGAAGAAAAGGAATACCAGGAAAAACTGGAAAGAGCCATTAATGAACTCACCGATGAGCAGCGTACGGCCTTCCTGCTCAATCGTGTTGAAGGCAAAAAGCATCAGGAAATTGCCGAGATGTTGGGTATATCAAGAAAAGCTGTGGAAAAAAGAATTTATACGGCTTTGGCAAAATTGCGTAGCAAAATAGAGGGGCTATAAAAAAGTGGCAACTATGGTAGGAAAAATTCTGACGAACCGGTTATATAGTTGAGGCAGTAAAATGAATACCGAAGATTACATAAAAAAATGGCTTAACGGTACAATCAGTGAGGCTGAGATGCAACAGCTGGCACAAACGCCTGAATTTCAAGCTATCAAAAAGTTGGATGCTGCCGTGCAACGATTCAAGGCCCCGGCTTATGATGTGCAGCAGGAACTGGCAAAGCTGACAGAACGAAAACGCAATCATAAATCAGCCAGGGTCATCAGGCTGAACTGGTGGCAGGCTGCTATCAGAGTGGCTGCCGTAGTGGTAATGGCGCTGGTGGGGTATTTCCTTATTTTTACTGATATACCAACAGTTATAGCTACGGGTATTGCGGAAAAAACCACTATTTATTTGCCCGATAGCTCTATGGTTTCTTTAAATGCACTTTCTACCTTAACATACTCAGCAAAAAATTGGTCGCAAAACCGGCAGGTAACCCTTGCCGGTGAAGCATTTTTTAAGGTGGAAAAAGGGGCTAAGTTTGATGTAAAGACTGCTGACGGAACTGTGTCGGTGTTGGGCACCCAGTTTAATGTACAGGCAAGACCAGACTATTTTGAGGTAAAATGCTTTGAGGGTCTGGTGGCCGTTGACAATGCCCTGGCCAAAATAATGTTACCGGCCGGCCGTATGTTCCGGGTAATTGATGGTCAAATAAGCGAGGATTCAACCCTGCGGGAAACATCGCCCGCCTGGTTGTCAAACGAAAGTTCTTTTATCAGCACTCCCTACAAATATGTGATCAAGGAGTTAGAAAGACAGTACCAGATTAAAGTAATTACCCAAAATATTGATTTGGAACAAAGATTTACCGGCAGATTTACCCACAAAAATTTAGATCTGGCCTTGAAGTCAATCTCGCTGCCGCTTAATTTGCATTATAAAAAAGTGGGTAAATATCAGATTGAACTTTCCGTTGCCAACCAATAGATTTTTTTTCAGTGTTTTAATACTACTGTTTACCGGCCTGTCTCTGCAGGCTCAAAATCCGGCTGGCCAGGTTACCTTGCGGGAGGTGCTGGGTCAGGTAGAAGAGCAATTCGGGGTCAGCTTTACTTATGCCGATGAAACCATTGCTCCGGTCAGGGTGACACCCCCGGACAGCTCAATGACACTTACCGAAGTGCTGACCTATCTGCAGCAACAAACCTCACTGGTATTTCAGCAACTGGACGCACGTTTTATAACCATCAGCAAGCCTGTAGCCGAAACCATACGTATATGTGGTTACCTGGTTGACGCTGAAGATAAAACTGCCATTACCGGGGCTGCCGTAGCCATTGCCAACAACTATACAATCAGCAACCAGGCGGGATACTTCAACCTGACATCGGTACCGGCAGACAGTATCATCCATATTCGTATGTTTGGTTATAAGCATCTGATGATACCGGCCACAAAAGCCAAAGCAACCGGTAAATGCAAAACTTTCGTTTTATTGTCAGATACTACCCGACTGCAGGAAGTACTGATCAGCAACTATATTACAACCGGTATCACCAAACTTACTAACGGCTCCTATTTAGTGGATGTAGATAATCTGGGTATATTGCCAGGCCTTACCGAGCCCGATATATTGCACAGTATCCAGGCGCTGCCAGGCATCCAGAGCGTAAATGAAACCGTATCGGATATCAACATAAGGGGCGGCACCAACGATCAGAACCTGGTATTGTGGAATGGCATAAGAATGTACCAAACGGGTCACTTTTTTGGCCTGATATCTGCCTTCAACCCTTACCTTAACCAGGATGTAAGCATAATTAAAAACGGGGCCAGTGCCCGGTATAGCGAGGGTATATCAGGTATTGTCAGCATGGGCTCTGATAATACCGTAGCCCAAAAATTTAACGGGGGTGCCGGTATCAATATGATTAATGCCGATGCTTTTATAAAATTACCCCTGACAAAAAAACTTACACTACAGGTTTCCGGTCGCAGGGCCATTACCGATTGGTGGAAAACACCTGTATTTAGCAATTATTTTGAGCGTGCCTTTGGCGACACCGAGATAACCAAAAACTTCACTGCCGGCAGTGATTCTGTTTTCAATTCAAACGAAAACTTCTATTTCTATGATATCGGTGCCAACCTTATCTATGATATTTCCTCGAAAGATAAGCTCCGCATCCATTTCCTGGACATATTCAACCAATTAACTTATCAGGAAAACATTGAGAGTCAAACAATATCCGACTCGAAAATCAGCCGTCTGGCCCAACAAAGTATAGGTGTCAACCTGCACTATCAACGCTTATGGAGTGACAAATTAAAAACGACAACCCAGGTATATTTATCCAAATACAACCTTGAGGCTACCAATTACGATGTACTCAATGACCAGCGGCTGATTCAGGAAAATGAAGTTCTGGACATTGGAGTAAAGCTGGATGCTCTGTGGCTATTTAATAACAACTGGGACCTGTTAAGCGGCTATCAGTTTCAGGAAATAGGTGTAGGCAATCTCGATGACATCAACAACCCTGAGTTTAGACGCTATATCAAGCGGGTTGTCCGTACCCATGCCGTTTTTACTGAGGTCAATTACCAATCCGCATCCGGTAATACCAATGCCCGCCTGGGGGTACGGGCAAATTACTACCCAAAGTTTAACAAGGTGTTAATCGAGCCCCGCTTTGCTTTTAATCAGCGGTTCTACCGGTACTTAACCCTTGAGATTCTGGGCGAATACCGCAGCCAAACAACCACACAAATAATTGATCTGCAAAATGATTTTCTGGGCGTGGAGAAAAGACGGTGGGTGCTGGCTAATGATAATGATATACCACTGATGCAGAGTAAACAGGTTTCGTTAGGTGTTCATTTCAACAAAAACGGGTTATTGATCAGTGTTGAAGGATTTTATAAATATGTAAAAGGCATAACTTCCTCAAGTCAGGGTTTTCAAAACCAATTTCAGTACATAAGGGCTACTGGCAATTATACCATTTCGGGGGTAGAAGTACTGTTCAACAAGCAATTCAATCGGTTTTCTGCCTGGGCTGGCTACTCCTTCTCTGACAATCAATATGAGTTCCCGTCTTTCAGTCCGTCTGTCTTTGCCAATAACCTGGATATTACCCATGCTGCTTCCATGGGCTTCAGCGCCAATATAAAAAAGGTCGAACTCTCTACAGGTCTTAACTGGCGTACCGGTAAACCCTACACCCTTGCCACAGGTGTTGATAATAGTGAAATTATTTATGATACTCCCAACAGTGTACGTTTGCCTGATTATCTGCGGGTTGATCTTTCGGCAAAGTACAGTTTTAAACTTACCGACAAGGTCAACGCCCAGGTTGGTGCCGCGGTCTGGAACCTGACCAACCAAAAAAATGTATTCAATATCTACTACCAACTGGATAATCAACAAAATATCCGCGAGATAGAGCAGTTGGCATTGAGGCTGACTCCCAATTTAATGTTCCGGATGAAGTTCTGATTGTTTCTTTCAACGGCCTAAAAACCAATGTTGGTTATAGAGTTTTCAATCCCACCAGTGTATTGGTGTTCTCGGTAATCCTTACCCGTTGCGGGATGATTTATGTGTTTATTTTTATATTATATTGTATTTAATAAACAAAAGTAAAAAAATGAGTAAGGTAAGGTAGGAAATTGCGAGTCCAGTCTGTTGTATAATAAATTAAAACCGAAAAAAACCTTACAATCATGAAAAAAGTAAACTTATTAATTTCTCTGTTGCTAACTGCAATAATTAGCACATCGTCACTGACCAGTTGTGTAAAAAAGGGATGCACCGATCCCAGTGCTGACAACTTTAGTGTTGATGTAAAAAAGGATGATGGCACCTGTACCTATCCTACGATTAATTTTAATCAAACCACCAATGATGGTGATGTAAAAGGTGGTGGAGGTGATGCTACTGCTACTATTGAATGGGAAAACGATCTGACTACGGCAGAATTGAACATGGACATAACTGCTGCAAGTGGTGGTAGTCTGCAAATAACCGTAAAAGATGCTGATGGTGCAATTGTAATTAATGAAACTTTGACGGTAGGTGTTGGTGATGACTCAAGAAATGTATGCTCCAGCAGCGGTACTCCAGGTACATGGACTATTACTATTACCGTAACGGACTTTAATGGTGACGGCAGTTACTCGCTGAGCAAAGGTTGCTAGGACTAAAATTATTTCCGTCACATTATTTGAAAAGAGTTCTGTGATAAAGGCAACCTAAAATTTAGATTTCAACAATTAAAAAACTAACTATGAAAAAGATCATTCTTGCTCTCGTAATGATCATTGGGAGTAGCACATTAATAAGTGCACAAAATATACAGTTTGGTGTAAAAGGTGGTATCAATCTGAGTAATTTAAATGTATCACCGGTAAAAGACCCCCCTGCACCTTCTGTACGATTGGGTCTAAACATTGGTGGCTTTGCTGAATTGGGCATTATCGACAATTTATTGTTTCGCCCCGAAATTATGTTGTCAACACAAGGCGCCAACGATGAAGACCCGGATGTTACCCAAACGGTGAAGCTCACTTACTTAAATACTGCTTTGCTTGTCAAGTACAATATAGCCGGTGGTATAAATATCTTTGCCGGGCCGCAAGTGGGGCTTCTGGTTGGTGGAAAATTTCTGGAAGAAGATAAGATAAGTGGTGAACAAAGTGTCTTTAATGCAAATGCCGTATACAAGAGTACGGATATTTCTCTTGGATTAGGTGCAGGCTACGATTTAGACATGGGTTTAAGTATCGATTTGAGATACAATCATGGCCTGACCAATAATAATGATGACCGATTGGGAAGTGCTTTTTATGATATAGACCAGGAGCTTAAAAGCAGAGTTGTTCAAATAAACCTAAGCTATAAATTCTGATATTGGCATTTTACCCATATTTCCTGCCCCGGTTGAATCAGCCGGGGCTTTTTTTATGCATAGAAGTTAGTTGGTGAGTTTGAGATACCCTGGCAAAAAGGATCACATAGCAATGAGATACCTACCTCTTTATTCCTACACAAGCAAACAGGGAATAAACATTCGGCAGATATATAGTAGCTTACTGCTTAATCAGTTACATGATTTGGCTATAAGACAATTGCCGGGCGATTGGTGCCGGATATAATTACATAATGCTGCAAAATTTTAAGCTGGTTTGAACTATTGGCGAACACTCTTTGTTTTAACAGCAAATTAGCATATTAAAATTCACTTAAACTCACAGTATCATGTTAAAATTAACAAAATTCATAGCTATTAGTGCTATGCTGGCTTTCACCACACCCGAGGTTATGGCTCCGGGGTGGTCGATCGACAAAAACCATTCGTCCATCACCTTCGAGATCAACCATTTCTTCACTCCGGTGGTGGGTACTTTCAAAGACTTTGAAGGTACACTGGAATTCGACCCCAACGATCTGGCCACTTCCAAGGCCGATTTTACCGTACAGATAGCCAGCGTATCGACCAATAACGAGCGCAGGGACAAAGACCTGGTGTCGAACAGCTTTTTCAATGCAAAAAAATACCCGGTGATGACTTTCAAATCGACCGGCTTTAGCAAGGAAGGAGACAATTACACCGTTAAAGGCAATCTGACTATCAAAGATGTAACCAAAGAGGTCAGCATACCCTTTAAGGTGCTGGGTTATGGCGATCACCCTATGAAAAAAGGAAAGAAAATATTAGCGGTGCGGGCTGAATTCACCCTTGACCGCACCGACTACCATGTAGGTGAAGGCAACTGGGCTGCCACTGCCGTAGTAGGCGATGAAGTAAAAGTAACCGTACTACTGGAGGCAGTAGGTAAGTAGTTTCATAGGTGTTTACAGGTGAGAATCCGGCTGTTAGGCAGCCGGATTTTTTTATTCCCAACGACCGATCTGGAAAGTGCGCGAAATGTTGAACCCGAAGCGGATATCGCCATCCCAGAAGTTGTCGGTAGTATCGGTAATAAAGCCTTTTTCATAGGTAGGGCGTGAGTTGGTAAAATGCAACTGAAAAACATGGCCACCGGTTTCGATATCCACACCTATGCCCACCACATCGTAGGTCTGCACCGACTGCAGCGGATTGAAGCGGTAATAGTACTCACCGGTAAGAGCCAGGCTGGGAGTAACCTTGATGCGGTAGGCAGCGCCCAGATAAAAAATGTCATTGGGGTCGCGCTTTTCAGGCACGGTATTGAGGTGCACCATGCCGGGCATAAGCTGTAGCGTAACACGCTGACCGAATTTGCGCGAGATGAGCAACTGATGGGTAAAGCTCATGCGCTGCGCGGTAGTCAGCTCCTCCTGTATCCGCACCGTGGGGATGGCCACACTTGACAACCAGACCATCGATACCGGGGTGTTTTTGGCTCCGGATTTTTGCCGCAGGAATTTCCACTTTACATATCCGTCATAGTTCTTTTCGTAAGTGCTGCGGCCAATACCCAGATCGAGCCAGCCGGTAAGGCCATACTCAAAGCCAATGCGCATATTGGCCTGGTCAAGACCGAAGAGTTGGTAGATGCCATCGTTCACCGGGCCAAAACGGTGATAAATGAGAAAATCGAGCTCCCCTTTGGCCTTGGTTTTGGTGGAGTGGCCGTTGATTACATGCGTGCCTTTAAAAGCTTTGGCATAAACAATTACCGATTCATTCTGGTTGATTTCTTTCACTATCAGGTCTTGGGCAACCACCAACCTGGACACACTCATAAACAAAATCATGGCAAATATACTATTGGTCATGGCTCTCATTCTTATATTGCCATTGATAGCAAGCCTTGTTAATTGTCCATGGCTCCGTCATCAACCCAACAAGCAATTAAATCAATCTGGGCCTGTGTTAAGGAGCCGTTGGGAGGCATACTGCGATTCTGGGTCCTGTTCCTGATTTCAGCCGCATTGGCTTGTACAGTACTCAAGTTGCTAAAGTTAGGCAAAGAAGAAACTGAACCATCATGGCAACCGGATACCGCACAATTATTCATAATGATGGGCCGGATGTCGGTCTTGTAAGAAGTATTGGAGTTAACCCGTTGGGTCATCGAAAACTCACAGCCAATGGCATCGATTACAAAAACCTCATAGGTACCAGGCGCCACCTGAAACACAGGTGATTTCTGAAGTGGTTGACCTTTTATTTGATATTCATAGGGTTCCACCCCATTACCAGCAGTAATACTTAGCGTACCATTGGCTACCCCACAGTCCGCCTCAGTGGTTGAAACGGTTACGAAAAGACCATCTATATTGGCCACAGTGATTACGCTCTCTGACCGACAACCGTTCCTGTCAGATACAATTATGCTGTATTCTCCCGCACTCAGGCCGTTAAAAACAGGTGATTCCTGAACCGGTCCATCATTCAACGAATAGGTAAACGGGCCTTCACCCTCGTCCACAGTCACCGTAATCGAACCATTGGCTTCTCCGCAATCAGTATTAACAACGGTGGTGGTAAACTCAAGTCGCACTTGGGTACAATCAACTGGCTGCTCAACCTGATTATTCTGGCAACCAAAAGCCGTAAAAGCAGTAGTAAGAAGGATAGAAATATTCTTCATAGATATAGGCGGTTGTTCCTATTAAAATGCTACGACAAACTACCGCTTTATATTGTATCAAATAAAAACTTTTTTTTCATTGTTGTCCGGTAAACCCTAAATTTATACTTTTTTCAAAATTAACTAGTTGATTATCAATACCAATTTTCAGATTTGTCAAAAGTAAGCCCCCTGCATTTGCGGGAATAAGGTGTTTTGATATTTGAGTTTATTTTCTTTTACAA
>WFNR01000167.1 GCA_015488485.1 Cyclobacteriaceae bacterium
GAGCCGGCACTTCGCGCGTACCGAAAAAGGCATCTACGGCCGGTATCTCTTGCTGTAAATCATCCTTATAGCGCTCCGACAAGCATCCGGTCACATAAAGTTTATTGATACGACCGGCCTCTTTGGCAGCCGCATACTGCAAGATGGTATCTATCGACTCCTGCTTGGCGGCATCGATGAAACCGCAAGTATTGATAATGACCACATTGGCCCCTTCATCCTGCTCGTGTACCGCCTGAATATCGTTGCCGCGCAACTGGGTAAGGATGACTTCCGAGTCCACCAGGTTTTTAGCACAACCCAGTGTCACAATATTTACCTTATCCTGATGGCGAGTTTTAGTTTTCAAATGCTTGTTTATTTACAAAAGTAAGACTGATGAATGTATTTGGCAGGCTAATTGCATTGCTTATCAGGCCGGTTTGGCAAAGGTGGTGGTTCTGGTTTACTTTGCGGACTGATATGAAGAATATTTTGCGGTATGGTTTTGTGTGTATGGCCCTGATTATGGCCGGCTGTGGTGATACTCCCACCTGCCTGGATCAGGAATCGAGTCTGGTGAAAATCAATTTTCTGGATGCAGCCGGCAAGGCCAAAAAAATTACGCTGGTGAGAGTAAGTGCGATAAACAACTCCGATGGTTTTCCCGAATATGCCGACTCCACCCTGAGCGCCATGCACCTGCCGCTCAATCCTGCCGATACGGTGAGCACCTTTATTCTG
Source organism: Cyclobacteriaceae bacterium (assembly GCA_015488485.1). GTDB lineage: Bacteria > Bacteroidota > Bacteroidia > Cytophagales > Cyclobacteriaceae > S012-113. The sequence continues at coordinate 724 of WFNR01000167.1, forward strand.
GAACAAGCCGGCCGCACAGATACCCTGGGCTTGTCTTATACGGTAACAGCCAGGCTGATCTCGCCCGAGTGCGGCCTGGATGCCGCTTTTGACAACCTGGATACGACCCACACCACGTTTGAGCAACTCAATATAATACAGCGCACCATTCACAAAGACGTAGAAGTGAACCTTGAAATTATTCTTTAATATACTGCTCCTTGTCCTGCCCCTGAGCCTCCTGGCGCAGGAAAACCGCTGGTCGCAACCGGCCGACAGCACCAACATGGGCGATTATTACCTGCCCAGTGGCATTCGTCTGGGGGTGGATATTCTGGGGCCTGCCCTTTATTTTTTCGATAAAAGAGCTCTTAGCTATGAATTTACGGCAGAAACCGATCTGGGCCCTTATAACCTGATAGCCGAAGGGGGTTTTCAAAGTTTTGCCGAGCGCAATGACAATGTCGATTACAGCATGCAAGGGCGGTTTTTCCGTATCGGGCCGGAGGTTAATTTTCTTAGCCGGGACCGGCATCTGAACAGTTTCTTTTTCGGGCTACGCTATAGTTGGGCGCAGTTTGCCGAGCAGGTCAGCGGCCCGGTAGATGGCGACAACTGGGGGAGCATACCGGTGAGCTTTGATATCGCGCAAAACCGCTCCTCCTGGCTGGAAATGGACACAGGGGTAAAAGTACGCATCTGGCGCGGCTTTTTTATGGGCTATATCTTCCGTTTTCGCTTTGCACGCTGGGGCTCAGAGCCGGCCGTGCCGTTTGAGCCTTACTTTGTGCCCGGCTACGGACTGGCAGCCCGCGATAACACCTGGGGATTTCGCTATTACCTGATGTACCGCTTGCAGTGGAAGAAAAAAGTTTTGCAGGAGAAGAAAGTCAAGAAGAAGTAGCTGCAGCCATCATATAATCATACACCTGGCGGCTTATGCGGGCCAGCACGGCTATCCCTTTATCGGCATCCGGCAGGTCTTTGGAGAGCAACACCAGTACATAGGCGCGGCCATCGGGCAAAAAGACAATCCCCGAGTCGTGCCGTACTCCGGTAATGCCGCCCGTTTTATGGGCTACCTGTACCGTGTCGGGCAGCAAAGCGGGGATTATCTCGTTGAAATGCTGATTGAGCAAGATACCAACCATAGCTTTATCAGCTTGCGGGTTTACGGCTTTGCCGCGAGCCAGGGCGGCCATAATCTGTACCAGGTCATAGGCAGTAGTGGTATTGTTCAACCCTTTGTCAAAGGCTTTGATATCTTCCACACCGCGCAGCACCTCAATATCCGGAGCGCCCAGCTTGCGCATGGTGGCGGTTACATTATCGGCCCCTACCAGTTGGATAAGGATATTGGTAGCCA
>WFNR01000168.1 GCA_015488485.1 Cyclobacteriaceae bacterium
ATTTATTAAGTCAACCTTTTCTTCAATACTGAGATTGTTGCAGATAGTAATTTGTTGAAATACCCAATTTTTATTTTTCCAAATTAAAAACTCTTTTAAATCATTAATAATTAAATTCTCATTTTGAATTTCAATATTTTTACCTTTTAATAGTTCATTAACGAATTTATCAAGTTCATTCATTGCATACCGACAACTTGAAGCTGCTCCATATTGCCAAGCTTCATTAATCTTCTCTGATATTTCTTTGGTAAGTTTCATTTTTTGATTACCGCTAACTTGTTATAACAACCAATCCTATCCCTTTATCCGCTTAATTTACAAAAAATCGCAGAAACAGGCAACACATAGCACACGGAAGTCTGGTATTTATCGGCAACTGCCAGGCGCAAAAACCACCGCTACGATTCGGCCTGGCCGGCAAAACGCCTGTCGAGCAGCGCCATAAACTCCCGCACCTGCGGGGCATTGGCCTTCCAGCGGTTGTGCTTCAGATAATTGTTGTGGATAAATGAAACCGCCACCTCCTTGCTCTCGCAGCTATCGAGAAAATCCAGTACTTTCAGAAAGTCCTCCTGGTTGCCGTCAAACAGATCGTTAATAAACATAAACTTCTGATTGATCGACAACATCGATTTGAGCGAAGTTGCCGGTTGGCTTTGCTGCAACCTGTCGGCCAGGGTCTCACGGGCTTGCCCGCCAAAGCGGTCGTTAAGCGTAGGCCTGGCAGCCTCTTCTTCCTCTTCTTCTTCGTCATCAGCCAGGCTCAACGGGGTGATCTCCGGTATGGTGGCCTCTTTTATAAAAAACCTATCCGCCTCTACCGGCAGCTTTTTGCCAAAGGCCGCCAGCACTTCTTCGCTGTCATCGGGGGTGCTGTCCAGGTGGTTGAAAACCTCATCCAATAGCGCCTGCGGATCGGCCAATACCGCAGCATCCTGCTCCACCTTGCCGGCCACGGCCTGCCACACCGGCTTGTTGAGCTTGATAAAACGACTCAGGGAGGTAATATCTTCAGCCTGTAAGCCGGGTGTAGTCAGCCAGCGCTGACAAAAAGTATAAGGCGACAACACCAACAGCAGGGTATCGCTGACTGCCTGCTGAAGGATTGGCTGCAAGTCATCACGACCAATGCTGATATGCCTGGAGAGCACATTCATAAACTTTTGCAGAGCCTCTTGTACCTTCGGATGGCTGTAATCAAAAAAGGGGCTCTTCAGACGGGATGCCTCGCTACGCCAGTTATTGAACAACCGGGCCACAACCAGCAGCCCTGTCTGCTCTACCGGCAACGCCAGTAAATCCTGCCCGGTCAGGCGCTCCTTACCGGCATACAAATCAGCCAGCAATGCCTCGGCATAACCTGTGGCATATTCTTCTATAGCCTTGGTATTGAGTTTGCTCTCCATCGTGTTATTTTGTTCCTTTGTGTACTACAAATATGCCAAAAAACGACTGCAAGTGTAGCGGGTTTTGCCGCTTTATCGCATAAACCGGCCGGCAGGGCGTTATACTGAAAATGTTCATCGAACCACAAATATCTAAACGTAAGGGCAGCCACTCCGGTTGGATAGAAGTGATATGCGGTTCGATGTTTTCGGGCAAGACCGAAGAGCTCATCCGCAGGCTCAACCGGGCGCGGCTGGCACAGATGAAAATCGAGATCTTCAAGCCGGCCCTCGATACCCGCTACCACGAATCGGATGTGGTGTCGCATGATGAAAATGCTATTCGCTCTACTCCGGTGCAGTTTGCCAACGACATCCTGCTGCTGGCCGGCAATTGCGATGTGGTGGGCATAGACGAGGGGCAGTTTTTTGATGACGAACTACCCCATGTATGCAATCAGCTGGCCGGGCAGGGTAAGCGGGTGATCGTTGCCGGCCTGGATATGGACTTCGAGGGGCAGCCTTTCGGACCGATGCCGGCCCTGATGGCCATAGCCGAGTTTGTTACCAAGGTGCATGCCATTTGCATGCAATGCGGGGCGCTGGCCTCCTATTCATACCGGCTGGTAAACGAAAAGTCGCAGGTGATGCTGGGCGAAAAGAACGAATATGAAGCCCGTTGCCGGGCCTGTTTTGAAAAAGGCGATGATGCGTAGCCTGATAAATAACCTGGCGTTGTGGTTGCTGACCTGCTGTATTGCCCTGCCGGCCGGGGCCCAGCCCGATATAGCCGTACGCAGTTGGCGGGCGCATATATCTTACAATAGCCTGGTGAGCATTACCAACAGTCCTGCACGCCTGTATGCTGCCAACCGCAACGGCCTGTTCAGCTACAACCCGGCCACCGGTGAAGTAGCCACCCTCAACCGATTGAGCGGCCTCAACGATAGCGATATCACCACCATAGGGTACAACGAGGCCACCGCCACCCTGATTATTGCCTATGCCAATGGCAATATCGACCTCTTACAAGACAATCGCATTATTAATTTTCCCTACCTGAAAATCACCGAAACAATAACTACCAAACAAATCAACCACATGTACCAGGCCGGAGACCTGGCCTACCTGAGTGGCGATTTCGGTATTCTGATTATCGACCTGACCAAACAACTGGTGCTGGACAGCTACCTGGAGCTGGGGCCGCAGGGCGAGGCTGTCAAGGTTTTCAGCACGGCCATTTACAACGACAGCCTGTTTATGGCTACCGAGCGTGGCCTGGCACGCGGCAGCTTGCAAGACAACCTCAAAGATTTTAACCAATGGCGCTGGTATGGCAGCCAGTTGCCCTCCGATAGCGTACGGGTGTTGCTGAATACCGGTAGCGGCCTGCTGGCTGCTTACAACAATGCAGGCATTTATCAGTACAAAGACGGGAGCTGGCAAAGCAGCAACCAGCTTACCGGCCGTTCGTTTATCTACGGCCACTATGACAGCGGTCGCACGCTGCTTACCACCCCCGATTCAGTATTCAGTATAAGCGGTTCCACGGTAACCCCGCTGGGCAGCACCTTTATCAAGGCTCCGCAGGCAGCTATTTATTTTGGCAACCAGCCCTGGGTAGCCGATGGCTGGAGCGGCTTACTGGCTATTGCCTCCGGGGAGGCTATCTACCCCG
>WFNR01000169.1 GCA_015488485.1 Cyclobacteriaceae bacterium
CAACATGCCCTGATGCGTACCTGGGACTATTGGCTGGCCAACCGCGAAAAGGGCGAGCCTATTGATTTCCGGCATTACAATGCCGTGGGCCGGCTCGATGAGGCCTTGTCACAACATGCTGATGAGGCTTACAACCAGTTATCCAAAAAGCATAAGAAGGTAGCGGAGGTGCTGTTTAAAGCGCTTACTGAGAAAGGCAGCGATGCCTTTGGCACCCGCAGACCTTCTACCATACGCGAAGTAGCCCTGATAGCACAGGTAGAAGAGGCAGTGGTTATAGAGGTGGTCGAGCACTTCCGTCAGCCGGGCCTGTCGTTGATTATGCCACCGGCCAATGTAGAACTTTACTCAGATTCGGTTATTGAGATATCGCATGAGAGCCTGATGCGTATTTGGACACGCCTTAAGGCCTGGGTGGAGGATGAGGATGAATCGGCTCATATCTACAAAAGACTTGCTGAGGCTGCCGACCTGTATCAGAAAGGCCGTACCAGCCTGTGGACCCCGCCCGATCTGCAGTTGGCCTTGAACTGGCGCAACGAGAAAAAGCCTACCCGGTATTGGGCAAGCCGTTATGACGAAGCCTTTGAACGGGCGATGGCCTTTCTGGAACAAAGTGAGCTGGCCTATGAAGAAGAGCTGAAAGCCAGCGAAATACAGCGCGAGCGGGCTATCCGCAGAACACGCAATTTTGCTATCATAATGGCGATAGCAGCTATCATAGCCATATTCTTGGGCGTCTTTTCGCTGGTAAGTAAAATAGAAGCCGACCGCAACCGTGAACTGGCCGAGATCAGGCTGCAGGAAGCCAACCAAGCCAAAGAAGCGGCTTTGCAGGCCCAGGAAAAGGAGGCCGAGGCGCGTAAAGCGGCTGAAAATAGTGCCGACCTGGCCCGAAAAGCGCAAAAAGAAACACAACAGGCGCTGGCCAGGGTAGAGCAGGCACTTAAAGACATGCGGGCGGCACGTGCTGCCGAAGCAGCCGCCAAAGAAGAGGCCATCAGACAAAAGGATATAGCCATTGCACAAAGCCGCAGAGCCGATAGTCTGCGGGTAATTGCCGAAAATAAAACCAAAGAAAATATACGCCTGTTCAACCAGTCCTTGGCGGCTGCCCTGGCTGGTAAATCGATAAAGGAGCGTAATCCCGAGTTACGTGCCCTTATGGCCAAGCAAGCCTATGACTTTAATAATAAATTTAATGGTAAGGAGTTTAACAAATATATCTACGATGCCTTGTACTACGCGCTGGCAGCATTTGAGGGCGAAGATTATAATATGTTTGCCGTGCCCAAAGACCATCAGGATCAGGATGTAGCGATTAAATCGCTGGCATTGGGTGCCCACGAGGCTGGCTTTTACTCCTCAGGTGCCGATGGTCGCATTTATAAGTGGGCACAAAACGAACCTGGTAGCGAGCCTGTGGTGTTGGCCTCTGACAAGATGAACACTCCCTACCGCCTCATTCGTTTAAGCCCGGATGAAAAAAGCCTGTTAAGCGTGAATGAGGATGGCAAGATGCAACTTTATGACCTTACGGCCTCCGGCCAGGAGCCGTTGGTACTTCCCGGCCACAACAATATGGTTTACGATGCCCGCTTTATGCCTAATGGACGGGGAGTATTATCGGTAGGTGCTGATGGAACGTTGCGTTTTTACGATTTCAAACGAAAGAGCAGCAACCTGCAAAAGACTCTGAGTAATCCAGTTAGAAAGATTGTTATAGACAATAATAGTCGCAATATATATTCCGGTACCCAAAATGGCAAAATCATCAGGATAAGTTGGGACAACCTTAATAAAGAAGAAGTGCTGACTACAACAGGCGATAATAGCTCTATTACAGCCCTGGCCATTCACCCGGACAATACAATGTTGGCGGCCGGCACTTCGGCCGGTTATGTGATGCTGATCGATTTGGTTACCGGTAAGGAAATTCAACGGCTCTACGGTCAGGAAGCGCGGGTAAGCGATGTGGCTTTTTCGCATAAAGGTCACCGCCTGGCTGCCGCCAGTTGGGATGGTAGCATCCAGATGTGGGATACTCATGATTTTGATGAGCTGCCCTATTATATGGAGGACAACGGCAATGCCTTTGTATGGTCATTGGCATTTACGGCTGATGATGATTACTTGCTGGCCGGTACCACTGCGGGTAAGGTTAAAAAATGGGCAACAGATAATGCTACAATGGCAGAGCAGATTTGCAGTTATTTAACTCGTAACATGACACCGGAAGAGTGGAGCCGCTATGTGGGCAGTGATGTAGATTACCTGAAAACATGTGAAAATGTGCTAAACAAAGGAAATAGTTAGGGTAGAGCAGTGGTAAACAAATTTTTACTCATCATCATTTTTTTGGGTTTTGCCCTTTTATCCAGGGCCCAGTCCGGGTCGTCAGAATGTGCCAATTTGCTTAATTCGGCCCGTGATGCTTTTAATGAGGGGTATTTGGAAGATGTGTCCGGTTACCTGTCGAATTGCCTGAAAGACGGTTTTAGCCGTGAGCAGAAAATAGAAGCTTATAAGTTGCTTACCATCACCTATCTGTATCTGGATGATCTTTTCGGTGCAGAGAACAGCTACCTGCAACTACTCACGCTTGACCCGGAATATCGTGTATTACCTACCGACCCGGTGGAATTCAAATATTTGAGCAATCGTTATATCACTACCCCTATCATCAGTTGGACGGCCCGGGCCGGGATAAACCTGTCAATGATTACCCCTCTGCAAATAAATACGGTGGGGGATGAGAATACCACCAACCGTACCTATAAAACCAGAGCGGGATTCGACTTTATCGGTGAAGTGGACGTGCATTTCAATAAAATTGTTGCTTTGGCTTTCGAGCTTGATTTTAGTTTACGAAGCCTGTATCGTGAAGAAACCATATTTGGCGGAGCACTTACCGGCCTACAGGCAGACGAGCATTTGCTTACTGAAGAGCGTCAGGATTTCTATCTTACTCTGCCGGTTTCGTTGAAATTCACCTATCCGGGCAAAACCTATTACCCTTATGTATATGGTGGCTATGCACTAAGTTATAACCTTGGTGTCAGTGCTTTGCAAAAACGAACTCCGGCCAGGGAGGTAAAGATTGAAGGGCCGGCCCTCGACCTGCGTGATGCAACCACTACACTCTCGCATTCACTGATTTTCGGAATAGGTGTCAAACGCAGGATCAAGTACAAGTATATTTTGGTCGACTTTCGATACAGACTGGGACTTACCAATATGCTGGCCGCCCAAAATCAGTATGATTTTAGCAATGACAACATTCGTAATGCTTATTTTAAGTATGCCATGCCACTCGATGATATGCGTTGGAACGACTTTCAGCTAACCATTGGTTTTGTTTGGCCGAAATATAAGCCACGGGCACGCGATGAAGTAACGCTGCAGACTGTGTTTAAGAATATGTTTGGCAAAAAGAAAAACAAAGAATGAGAGCCCGGCTGATTATTATGATGTTGCTTACTGTAGCAGCTTGTGATACCCCTGAGGAGGTACGGCCGCGCAACACCAGCTTTTTTGTAAAAATGTATGCCGGCCTGCAGGAAGGCGACCTCTATGCCAATGATATAATTGCCACATCTGATGGCGGTTTGTTGCTGGCAGGTACGGCTAATAATAAAGACGGCACTACTGAGATAGTGCTGATAAAAACCGATGAGCGCGGTAATGAAGTTTGGAAATACGGTGCTTATCAGGATTTATTTCAGCCAACGGAAGCCGTATCGGTGGTAGAATCGACCGATGGCTATATTGTAGGGGGTAATCTGTTGCAACAACCGACAACTGCTATATTACTACGTATTGATTTGCAGGGGCAAAGTTTGCTGGACTCAGGTCTGGTCATTACCACCGACCCCGATGCCACTCCTAAAGAAAATACGCTCAGTAAAATAACCTTGGGTTCGTCAGGATTGCTGGTTAGCTGTAACACACGTGCCATCACTCCCAATGGCGATCAGGGTATCAATGGATATGTGGCTTTGTATGATGCGCAGACGTTAAATAAGGTGGTAGTAAGCGGGGTGCCCCGTGAGAAATACTTTGGTCTGGCGGCTGATGACTTTGTAACCGGGGCTTTTGAAGTTGCTGATAATACCAATATTGGCAATGATAATGCGCGTTATTTAGTATTTGGCTATACCTATGAGCCCAATACCAACAGCGACTTCGATTTCTATTACATTGGTATCAGTGAAGCTTTTGATGACCCTTTGCCACAAATCAAGAACGGACTTATTGAGCGCAGTGGCAACCAAACAGGCGCTTATGTGAGCCGATTTAATGATACTTTTTGGATGGTGGGTACCTCCGATTTGAATGGCGATCAGTTGTTTATATCGGGTTGGCGATTTACTGGTGGTAATGATAATGATTGGGTGCCGTTTGCCAGGGAGATCACCAGTTCGGAAGGTGTAAGGGGAAGTGGTATAGCTTTGCCAAACAGCGATCAATATGTGCTGGCCGGTACCAAAGAGTTTACCAATCAGCGCAAAGAGATTTATCTGGATCGTTACGATTTTTTTGCAGGCAACACCACACGTTTCCCCTTGACATTCGGTACCAATACGGCAGCATATCAGGGTTCAGCCGTAGTGGTTTTGCCGGATGGCGCTATAGTGGTATCCGGCACAGCCGACCTTGATCCGGTGAAGAAGATTGTGATTATAAAAACCGGCCCGGACGGAGAGATGAGTTTTTAACCATCCTTAGGCAAAATAATCGTGTTTTTTATACCTTTGACGGGTTACTTTTTTTAATTTTAGCGCATTAGACATAAGATATTTAACGCTTTTTACCACGGATGTCCCAACCTAGCCTAAACAAGTTTGTGCTTCTGGCAGGCCTATGCCTGGTATTATGTAGTAGTAAGCTCTACGGACAGGCTACGGTTACCCCGGCAACAGGGGGTGAGATTTGTTTGAATGCCGGCCCATCTACTAGTGATTATTATACATTATCTGATATAGTAATTACTGAAACCAACCCGACAGACTTTACCTCAACGAGTCCGGCTCCTTTTTGGGAAACATTTGTATTGACGATAAGTGGGGGCTCTTTTGAGTTTAAACCGGGTGTAGGTACGGTAACAGTAACCGGTTCTGGTTTCGATATAAATCCTACTAGTCCAAATGTTACTTCTACATCAATTACTATTGAATTGGGATTATACAATGCCTCTGACGCTGCTATTAACAGTCTTATTATATCGGGCATACAAGTAAGGGCTACGGCTGCCGGTAGCGGACAGATTATCAGATCTGGTGGATCTCAACCAATAAATGGTGACGATGTAGGAGATGGCGTAAATCATGGCACGCTAAATGCTTATGAACCACCTATTGCCAGCCTGACGGATGATAAAGGCTCTACTATTTGTGCCAACGAACTTATCACCTTTACAGGCTCGGTTACCAATGGTAAAACTGCCGCCAATTATGAATTCATCCTTGACCCGAATGGGGCACGCACTTCTCTGCAGTCATCGGCCTCATCTACCTATTCTACCTCTTCCTTGTCAAATGGCGATGAAATTTCAGTGGTCATTACCGATACCGATGGTTGCTCCGATGAATCCAATATTTTAACAATCACGGTTAACCCCGGTTTTTCTACATCCCTTGCCGTAAATGAAAATCCGGTCTGTGATCCCAATAGCCAGACTTTTACGGCTACCGCCAGCAGTGGTTCGGTTACCCAGGTGGATTTCTATGTAAACGGCAGTCTGGCAGCTACCGATAATACCAGCCCTTATGAATATACCGCCAACCTTTCCAACAATGATCAGGTATATGCCATTGCCACCGATCCTTCCTGTTCTTCGACCAGTAATACTATTACTGTCAGTACTGTTCCGTTGCCATCCGATGCGTTGAGTGTAGTCCCCACCAACTCTACAGTTTGTATTAATGAAACGGCCGAAATAACTGTACAAGCAAGCGAGACGAATGTTGAATACACTTTATTGGATGCTTCCGATAATAGTGTCTTGAGTAGTACTTTCCTGGGTAATGGTGGCGACCTGGTTATCACCAGCACACCTCTTTCGGCTAATGTAACGATAAAAGTCAGGGCCAGTAGTACCCTGGCCAGTAGTTGTGCGGTTGATTTGCTTGATACCGAGGCTATTACTATTCAAAATACTGCCCCACCAACTGCCTCAAACCCCAGTCCGATTTGCGTAAATGATCCGGTGCCGCAGGTAAGTGCTACCGGTACGGCTATCAAATGGTATGATGATGTAGCGTTGACTAATCTGGTGGGAACAGGTAGCCCTTTCGATCCCAGTGCAGTGGTTGACAATACTACGCCTGGCACTTACCGCTTGTATGTCACCCAAACGGTTTCGGGTTGTGAGAGTCCCTATAACATTGTAGATGTAGGGGTCAATCCGCTGCCCAATACTTCGCTTACAGTAAATTATAGTTCGACTACGGTATGTGATGGGGAGACGATCACGGTAACGGTACAGTCCAGTGAGTCTGGAGTGGACTATCAGGTTTTTGACAATAATAATTCGAGTGTAAGCACTACTGTGGCCGGTACGGGAGGAAACATCAATATTACTACCAGTTCACTCACTACTACACAAAATAGTATTTATGTAAAGGCTACCAACGCATCTACCGGATGTACGGATAATTTCACTTCTCAGGTCATTACGGTGAATGCCTTACCGGGCACGCCCACGATCAGCAGCAGTGGCAGCACGGTCTGTGACGGGGCAGATCCGGATGTAACGCTGACCAGCAGTGCTGCACCCAATGGTGGCAACTATCAGTGGTATAAGGATGGAGTTATACTGGTAGGAGCTACCAGTCAGAGTTATGCTGTAAACGGGCCGGGCAACAGTGGAGATTATACGGTAACTGTCACGGATGGCAGCACGGGCTGTGTGAGTGCGCAGAGTGCAGCAGAGACAGTCACCATCAATGCCCTGCCCAATACGGGCCTTACCATCAGCTATAGTGCTACTTCAGTATGTGAAGGTTCAACCATTACGGTTACGGTACAGACCAGTGAATTGGGTGTGTCGTATGAACTTTTTGACGATACCAATACCAGTGTAAGCAGTACAGTAGGCGGCACGGGTGGTGATATTAACCTGGTAACCAGTGCTTTGGCTACCAGTCAGAGCAGTTTATTGGTCAGAGCAACCAATTCTACCACTTCTTGTACCGCTGATTTTGCTCCTCAGGCGATTTCTGTTGATGCTCAGCCTACTTCCGATGCCGGTGCTGATGATGAAGTTTGTGCTTCTCAGGCTACTTACTCGGTATCAGGAAGCACCAGCAGCAATGGTACGATTACCTGGACAAGTAGTAGTGGCGGTACCTTTGCCGATCCCAGTGTTGATAATCCTACTTATAACATCTCAGCTACTGATGTTTCAAATGGGACGGTAACTCTTACCAAAACGGTTTCCAGCCCGGGCGCTTGTGCCGATGCGGTGAGCAGTATGACCTTGACTATCACGCCAGCGGTAGTGGCGAGTGCGGGCGCAGCGGGGGAGACGTGTGAGGATGCGTCCTATACGGTAGGAGATGCCAGTGCGAGCAACTACGCCAGTGTGCTGTGGACGCATGATGGCAACGGCAGCTTTGTAACCGGCTCTGAAACGACCTTAACCCCGACCTATACGCCTGTGGCAGCCGATGCGGGCAATGTAGTTACGTTAACGATGACAGTGAGCGGCAATGGCAGTTGCGGCAATGTGGTAACTACGAAAGCGGTAACGGTGAATCCGGTACCGGATGTAGCAGCCACAGACCAGACGATCTGCAGCGGCACGAGCACGAATATAGCGATCAGCAATCCGAACGGAGTAACAGGGACGACCTTTGCCTGGACAGTCAGCAATGTAAACAATGTAACAGGCGCCAGTGGTGGCAGTGGCAGCACGATCGCCCAGAGCCTGACGGTAACCGATGGGGTGAGCCAGGGCACGGTAGACTATGTAATCACGCCTACAGCGGGCAGTTGCAGCGGCAGTCCTCTGACCGTGACGGTAACGGTAGACCCGGTACCTGACGTATCGGCCTCAGATCAGACCATCTGCAGTGGCGAGGTGAGCAGTGTGGCGATCAGCAATCCGAACGGGGTAAGCGGCACGAGTTTCAGCTGGACGCTGGGTACGGTGAACAACGTAAGCGGAGCCAGCGCAGGCAGCGGCAATGTGATCGCGCAGACGCTGACGGTAACCGATGGAGTGAGCCAGGGCACGGTGGACTATGTGATTACGCCCAGCGCCAACGGCTGTGACGGCAGTCCATTAACCATTACGGTAACGGTGAATTCGGTACCGGATGTAGCAGCCACACCTAATGGTGAGAGCATTTGTAGTGGACAATCAACCAATATTGCCCTATCCACTCCCAACGGGGTAGCCGGAGTAACCTATAACTGGACAGTAAGTGCCTCTGCAAGTATAAGTGGTGCCACCGCTGGATCGGGGAATACCATAGCACAGGTATTGACCAATTCATCTAACACTTCCGGCCTGGTAACCTATACCATCACACCTGTTGCAGCCGGCTGTCAGGGTACTCCGATAAATGTAAACGTAGTGGTAGAGCCCATTCCTGATATAGCTACAAGTGGTAACGAAACCATTTGCTCGGGCAATTCGACAAATATTATGTTATCGAACCCCAATAATGTAGCCGGCACTTCTTTCTCATGGACAATCCAGTCGAATACCAATGTAAGCGGTGCCAGTGCCGGTACCGGTGTTGATATTATCCAAACATTATCAGCTACAGACGGTACCAATACAGGCACGGTGGTCTATGAAGTAACCGCTTTTACGGGAGCTTGTACAGGCGCAGTCACTACGGTTACGGTTACGGTAAACCCTGATGTAAATGTGAACAGTGGGGGTGACCAGGTAATTTGTGAAGGATCCAACTTAACGCTGGGAGGCTCAATAACAGGTGGCGTCACCACTGGTACATGGAGCACATCGGGTGATGGCACCTTTGATAACGTAAACTTTGGGGTAGGTACTGTTTATATACCCGGTTCGGGTGATATCAGTAGTGGTTCGGTAACAATCACCCTAACGGCAGATGATGCGGATGGTCCCGGTGGGCCTTGTCCGGTGCGTTCCGACCAGTTTACGCTTACAATCAATCCTATTGCTACTGTAAGTGTTCCGGCCGATTATACGGTTTGTGAGCCGTCTTCGATAGACCTGACCGGCACAATAGGTGGTGGGGCTACATTTGGTTTGTGGCAGGTGGTTACGGGCAATGGGGCTTTGTCGTCCAGTTCACAAACCGGCAACACAATCACAGCTTCTTATGTGCCGGATGTGAGTGATGTAGGTACGGTAGTAACGTTTAGTCTTACTACCAACGATCCCGATGGCCCTTCAGGCCCTTGTACTAATGTTTCAGATGTGATTAATATCACCATAGATGAGGCTGCCAAAGTAAATGCCGGTACCGACCAGGAAGTATGTGAGGATGCTGTAGCTGCTTTGAATGGTAATATTTACGGCTCAGTAAGCACTGGTACCTGGACGATTGTGAGTGGTGGTGATGGTAGCTTTGACAACCCGAACGACCCGACAACTAATTATAATCCGGGGCCGAATGATAAACTGAATGGTGCTACTGTTACCTTACGCCTTACTTCGGCTGATCCGGGGACTACTTGTGGAATTGTGTTTGATGAAACTGTTGTTAAGGTAAATAAACTGCCGGAAGTATTGCTTACCGGTTTGAATCCGATTTATCAGGAGGATGCTCCTCCGGTACAGCTTACCGGTTTCCCGACTGTAGGTGGCACAGGTGTATTTTCAGGGCCTGGTGTAGTGGGAGATCAGTTCTACCCGAATATTGCCAATCTGACTCCGGTAGTAAATACCATCGTATATACCTTCACCAATGCTACTACAGGATGTACTAATTCCGATTCGGTAGATGTAATTGTCAACCCAGTGACTACGGTAGATTTTACCATCGAAACGGCAAATCTGAACTCAAATGACGAGCTTGAAATCTGTAGCAATGTCGGCCTATTAAAAATTCAGGGTATTCCTGACATATCTACCGGGTTATCAGGAGGATTCTCAAGCGTAGATCCTACCATGCAAGCACGTATTACGATTGTTTCGGGTGAATTTTATGTAGATACTGACGGTCTGCCCTCCAACCTTTACGACATTACCTATACCTATACCAATTCATTGGGCGCTGTATCTACCAAGACCCGCTTTGTGAAGGTGTTTGCCGGACCGGTAGCGGATTTCAATATTGGCAATTTCTGTGTCGATAGCCCCATTGTCTTTACCGATCAATCTACCATCGGGTCAAGTCCTTTTGGTGGGGCGGTAGTAGCCTGGGATTGGACTTTCGGTGACGGTACGGTAAGTACACTACAGAATCCTACTCACGTATATGCTTCGGAGGGCACCTATGATATTACCTTAACAGTGACAACGGATCAGGGGTGTACTTCTACTCTGACAAAAACCAACCAGACATTTGGAGCTGTGCCTATGGTAACCTTTGAGGCTACATCTTTCTGTACCGGGGAGACAACCAATTACCTGAGTACAGTGAGTTGGGGCACGCAGATTCCCAGCGCTATTGTAGATTATACCTGGGATTATGGCGATGGCAATATTGAATCGACCGGTACCAACAATGCCACCAGTCATCAATATCCCAGTAATGGGGTTTACAATACTACCGTTACCGTAACAACCACCGAGGGTTGTCAGGCAAGCGATACACAACCGATAGCTATATTCCCTTATACAACGGTAGATATAGTGACGGAGTACCTGGAGAGTTTTGAAGACAACACCCACGGGTGGGTAGCAGGCGCCAACGGAACGGATACCAGTTGGGTGGTTGGGCCTCCCACCGGCACGGTCATCAATTCGGCTTCTGATGGAGTAAATGCCTGGTGGACAGGTAGTAATCCCGATCCGAATGAATATTATTACAATAGCGAAGATTCTTATGTAGATGCACCTTGCTTTGACCTGACCAACCTGAGCCGTCCGATGATATCCATGGATATTTGGAACGATACCCAGGATGGTTTTGATGGTGCTATTGTTCAATATTCTACCAATGGAGGTATTACCTGGTTTACGGTAGGCGAGATAGATAAAGGAGTGAATTGGTATAACCGTACCGGCATTTTGGCCAAGCCCGGAGGTGACCAAAACGGTTGGAGTGGCGCTACCGGTGGCTGGGTAACGGCCCGCTATAGCCTGGAGCAAATCCCTGTTGCCCAGCGCGATCAGGTGCGATTAAGGGTTGTGTTCGGTAGCAATGACGACAACCCGATTAATAGCGGCTTGAACGGTTTCGCATTTGATAATGTGAATATTCGTGACCGTGACAGGTTGATTCTGGTGGAAAACTTTGTTAACCTGAGCAGAAATTATCAGCAGGTGGCCGACCGTATGGTTGATTTCAGCAACCAGCGGCCTACGGATTTTGTTTATTTGAATTACCATATTGCCGATGGTATTGATTCATTATATGACGACAATAAGCAAGACCCGCAAAACCGGGCCAATAATTATGGTATTTCGCAGGCCCCCAATACGGCACTCGATGGCAACATCTATCTTGGTGGTACCCTCGGATGGAATATTGACGAAATTGATAGGCGGGCTCTGGTTGATCCGCAATTTGATATAGACCTGCAGTTGCTGCCTACATCGGAAGATTCGATAAGTGTACGCTGGACGGTAACCGCGAAAGAAACGGTGAATAATCCGATTGTGGTGCATACGATTGTGATTGAGGAACAGGTAGTGGCCGGCTCGGCTACCGCCCACAATGTAGTGAAGAAGATGCTGCCTAACGCGGCCGGTTCTTCAAGGCAGGATTTGGTTAGCTTTAACCCGGGCGATGTGTACTCTTCTGCTCGCCTTGACTGGGCTATTGATGTGCCTTTGTATGCCCCAGATCAGCTGGCCGTGATTGTGTTTGTACAGGAGAAAACAACGGGTAATAAGGCCGGAGAGGTTTATCAGGCGGCTTATGCCAAAATAACCGATAACAAAAAATCACCCATTGTTACCGGGCTTGACGAAGTGTTGAATTACCTGGCTGAGTCAATTGAAGTTTATCCCAATCCGGTAGCCAATGATATGTATTTTGCCACCCCCCATGACACGGGCGATATGCTGAACTGGAAACTGGTTGATCAGCGGGGTATTACCCTGGCAGCAGATACATTCCGGTTTGTGAATGGCGAGTATGTAGTGGATACCAGTGAGATACCCAATGGTATTTACTATCTGATAATTAGTGCCAAAGACCAGCCCTTAACCTACAAAAAGGTGATCATCATGCACCGTTAGGCAAGTTCTTTCAGCTCCTGAATGGCCTGGTTTACCGTATTGATTAATTTCTCGGTTTTTGATGGCAGGCTGTCCAGGTCTTGTTGATTTTTACCGCTTTGTTCTACTTCGAGTACCAGGTCTTTAAGTTTATGGATGCCCATAAAACTAAGGTTGGGTTTAATTTTATGAGCCAGTGAGCCTACTTGTTGCCAATTTTGCTCATCTGCTGCTTTGCTCATCTCCGCCAATAGCTCCGGGGTTTTCTCCACAAATGAGCTGATCATTTCCTGAACAAAATCTTCATCATTATTACACATTTTACGCAGATATGATAAGTCAATCAGCTTGTTTTGATTATTTTTCTTTTTGCCCGGCCGATAGAATCGGGTAAGAACTTTGGCTAATTCGTTTGGGGTAAACGGCTTGGAAATATAAGCATTCATGCCCGCATCTAAATACTTGTCTTTGTCACCTTTCAGGGCATTGGCAGTAAACGCTACAATGGGGATAGTTTTTTTGGGTGGCTGGAATGAAGTGCGGATGCTTTTGGCTGTTGCCAAGCCATCCAAAACGGGCATGTGTATATCCATTAGTACAATGTCAAAATCTTTTCTACGTAGTTTTTCCAAGGCAATTTGGCCATTCTCGGCCTCTTCGATATCACAATGCCATTTTTTAAGAATATTAGCCGCATACAAGCGGTTTATGTCGTTGTCTTCAACCAAAAGCACGCGCATACCTTGCAGGTCGGGTGTACTGGCAATTGGCTTTACGGGGCCTGCCTTTTCTTTTTCATCTTCTTTAATATCCAACTCCGACCCAATTTCATAAGGTATTACGAAAGTGAAGGTAGTACCAACACCTACTTCACTGGTTACGGAGATTTTACCTCCCTGAAGTTCCACAAGCTGCTTGCTGATAGTGAGACCAAGGCCTGTGCCGCCAAATTTACGGGTGATACTTTCATCCGCTTGCTTAAAAGTCTCGAAAATGGTTTTAAGTTTTTCTTTGGGAATGCCTATTCCCGTATCTGATATATGGAAAGTGATGTTGGCTGTGTTGTCGAAATTTTCACTACATCTTACACTTACGGTAATTTTGCCTTCGTGGGTAAATTTGATTGCGTTGTTAATCAGGTTAATCAGTATCTGGCTTAGCCGTACCGGGTCACCCAGCAATATCAAACGGTTGTCGGTAGTATTTTTATTGATGTCAAGAATTATTTCAAGACCTTTCTCATGCGCCAGCAATTCCAGCGATTCGATTACATTATTGATTACCTGAATTAGGTCGAAGCCTATTTTTTCAAACTTAAGCTTACCGGATTCAATAGCAGAAAAGTCCAGAATATCATTGATGATTACCTTCAGGTTTTCAGCCGAATGCTTAATGGCCTCCAGATATTTGGCTTGTTCATCGGTTAAGGGCGAATCGCTAAGCAGGTTTATCATGCCCACAATACCGTTTATCGGAGTGCGAATTTCATGGCTCATGTTGGCCAGAAACTGCTCCTTGGCCTTTTGGGCACGGATCAACTCTTCCTGGTCGCGCTTGCGCTCCGAGATATCGCGGCAGTCGAGAATGAGCCCCTCTATATCATATTTAAACTTCAGGTTGATAGAGTTGAATTCCAGGTATTTGTAAGTATCATCGGCACAGAGAAACTTGAACTCAATTTGTGAGTTGTAGGGGTGAGCTTTGCTGATTTCGAAAGATTCGATTACTTTTTTCTTAATGGCCGGATGCAGATATTCGATAAAATTCTCACCAATCAGATTTTGATGGCCAATGGTATCGCGTACGGAAGGGTTGTGGTACAGGATATTATAATCGTAATCCACAACAAAGATTACATCCGAGCCGTCTTCCACTACATCTTTGTAAAAACGTTCTTCCTCAATGTATTTTTCAAGACTTGTGTGCATCTTTTTTGGCTTTTAGGTGGCGGTAGATGGTTGATTTGCCAATATCAAGTGCTTTGGCTACCTGCATTACGTTGTTGTTGTACTTCTTCAGATAATGGTCTATTATTTTCTCCTCGAATTGTTTGAGCGTCAGATTTTCGTATATCAGGTTTTCTTCCTGTTTAATGCCTTTGAATACGATGTCTTCATCGGTAATGGTATTGTTGCTGCACATTACGGCTGCCAGCTCTATCACCGACTTCAACTCACGCACATTACCGGGATAGTGGTATTTGAGCAGTTTTTCTTTGGCGCTGGCTGTGAGCTCGATAGGCCCCAGGTTGTTCTCTTCGGCAAAATCCTTGAGCATTTTACTGGCAATTATGATAATATCATGGCCGCGCTCGCGCAGTGGCGGCAGGTGGATGGGGAGCCCCAGCAGGCGGTAGTACAGGTCTTCCCGAAAATTACCTTTTTCTACCTCTTTTGCCAGGTCACGATGCGTAGCCGCTATAATGCGTGGGTTGATCTTGATAACCTCATTGCCCCCGATACGGGTAATTTCCCTCTCCTGCAGGGCCCGCAATATTTTGGCCTGCAGATTGATGTCCATTTCACCTATTTCATCCAGAAAGAGGGTGCCGTTGCTGGCCTCTTCAAATTTTCCTATCCTACGTGTTATAGCTCCGGTAAAAGCACCTTTTTCATACCCGAATAGTTCACTCTCAAGTAGTTCTGTTGGTATGGCTGCGATATTGACTGCTACAAATTTTTCGTTCTTCCGGTCTGAATGATAGTGAATACCCTTGGCCACCAACTCCTTGCCGGTACCCGTTTCACCACTTATCGAAACGGTAATGTTGGTTTTGATGGCTTTTTCCATCAATTTAAATACCTGCTTGATGGCCGGACTTGACCCGAGGATACTCTTTGAGAAGTCGTATTTCTGCGCTACTTCCTGCCGGAGTTCCTGAATTTCATTTATCAGCTTTACATTTTTGGCTGCTTTGTTGATACTCAGCAGCAGGCGATCTTTGGTTTCCTCATTTTTGGGTATGTAGTCGTAGGCGCCCAGTTTAAGCAGGTCAACAGCCGTGGAGATGTCTTCCTGCCCGGATATGATGATGACCGGTATATCGGGGTAGGTTTGCTTAATAGCTTTTAGCACATCATCCCCCTGCATGTCGGGCAGGGAGTAGTCCAGCGTAATGATATCTGGGCGCTCGTGCAGGGCTTCCAGAAAGCTCTTGCCGTCTTCAAAAAAACGCACGGCAAAATCCGGATTCAAGTCGAATACATAGGTAAGAAAACGTGTATAGACCGGGTCGTCCTCAACCGCAAAAATCCGCAAAGTATTATCATCATTCATAAGACAAAAAATGGTTGATGAAAATTATAGGTTGTTGCAGATAAAAACAAACAAAGTGTGATTATTATTTGGATAAATAATATCTTTATCCCGCTGTTCTGGTTGACAAAATATGTGCTGAATAAGCCGGGAAGCACGTAGAAATTATTTAATTAAGTTGTTGATAATTAATAGTTTGCCAAATTATAAAACAAAGAAAGTTATGATTCCGGAATTTGAAGATCTCGAGCCCAAAGAAGCCGACCTGATGTACACCTTGCCGATTTATGTGGCCATTCTGATAGCCGGTGCCGATGGCAAAATAGATAAGTCGGAGATGAACAAGGCGATAAACCTGGCTAACCTGAAAACCAAGAAAGCACGTAAGGAGCTGATTGAGTATTACAAGGTGGTGAATACCGATTATGAAGACAAATTGAAAATGGCGCTGGCCAACTTGCCCAATGACCATAAAGAACGGGAGAAAATCTTGATTGAGAAACTGCAGGAGGTAAATGATATCTGGCCCAAAATAGACAAATCATTTGCTATAAAGCTGTATGCCAGCCTGAAGGATGTGGCCAAAAAGATAGCCGAGGCTTCCGGTGGGGTTTTCGGGTATATGAGTGTAGGGTATGAAGAATCCAAGTTGATTGACCTTAAAATGATCAATGACCCTGCTAAGTGAGTTCGCTGGGTAGTATTCCAAAGAGTTTCATTGTTCCGAGCCGCCTGGTGTTTTTGATGTGGCTTGTATATTATGTACAGCATATAGGAGGCTACGGCTTATTTCTAAAGGGAATTTTACCCAGATCGGCAATAGGGTTGACAGGTATTACTTTCGCCCCCTTGCTGCATGGATCGCTTAGTCACCTGGCTTCCAATACGCTGCCGGTATTATTGCTGGGTGTTACGCTTTATTACTTTTATGGCCGTATCGGCAACCGGGTATTTGTACTAAGCTATTTTCTTACCGGCTTCCTGGTATGGTTGTTCGGGCGGCCGTTTTACCACCTGGGTGCCAGTGGGCTGGTTTATGGCATGGCGGCTTTTCTTTTCGTATCGGGTCTGGTACGCAGCGAGTTTGTTTCTTTGCTTATTGCCCTGGTGGTAATGCTCACCTATGGCGGGCTAATATGGGGCATATCGCCCTTGCTAACCCAAATCAGTTGGGAGTCGCATTTGTTTGGCGCCATAGTAGGAGGGACGGCAGCTTTTACCTACCGGAAAGTACCTATCCGGTAAGAGTGCCGGCCTATTCTTCAATGATTTCTATCTGCTGAATTTTGTCGCCAGCCTCAATCAGGTCTATCACTTCCAGCCCTTTTACCACCCGGCCGAAACAGGTATGCTGGCGGTCGAGGTGCCGGGTGTTTTCACGATTGTGGCAAATGAAAAACTGGCTGCCTCCGGTATCGCGGCCGGCATGGGCCATCGATAACACCCCGCGATCGTGGTATTGGTTGTCGCCATCGAGCTCACATTTTATGGTATATCCCGGTCCTCCGGTGCCATCGCCATGCGGGCAACCTCCTTGTATTACAAAGCCCGGAATAACCCGGTGGAAGGTGAGACCATCGTAAAAACCTTCGTTAGCTAGTTTGATAAAATTGGCTACTGTATTGGGGGCGTCCTTATCGTAAAAATCGATGTACATGACACCCTTGTCAGTATGCATAATTGCTTTGGTCATAACATAAAAATTTGCAGTGCAAAGCTACTCTTTTTCCCGCATCACACCTTGTATTGCCCTGAATTGTCTATACTAAAAAATTTAGTAAAAATACTTTAAATATCTATTATTCAGTGCTTTGCTCTTGTTTATTAAAAATTTTACTTTAACAATAATTTCACTGCCTGCAAATCCTTTTTTGCAGGCGATTGCAGGCGGGCATTCCAGCCGATCTCGGCTGCCATGATGAGTTGTCTGGGGTCGGTTGCCTCTATGGTAACTACAGTGCCTTTGAGTTCGGATGGTATGCTTTTGCGCTTGCGCTGCAGCAGGTCATCCGGATTTTTTACCACCCAGATATTATTGGGCAAGGTGCTTATCAGCATTGTGTAGATAAGCTGTCTGGCCGCTGTTTGTTGCAGCACCCGGTTTATCTGCCAGCGGCCTTCTAGCACCAGCAGGTTCATTTTCAAGCGGGCCATATTATCGATAAGCTCCCGGCTTATGGTATCGCCTCGTACCAGGATACCACGCAGGCTATGTTGCGGTGCATCTTTGATAACCATTTTCGGTAGCTGAAAATGATAGTCTTCTTCTTTAAATTGCCTCAGCAACTGTAAAAGGGTTTGGCAGCCGTGGTACAGTCCGGCAGCATCGGCTGCTATTATGGTTATCTGAGAGGAGGTTATGGAGAGTTCATACCCCTCTGCTGGCGCATGCTCTTCCTCGAGCAGCAGGCTGATAGTCTGCCGGTATTTTTTATTGGTAAAACGATCTGCTACCTCCACAAAATCGCCTACCAGCTTTTGCAATTCTTTTTTAAGGTATTGCGTAGGGGCTGCCGATGTGGAGTCACTGACATCGGTAAGCAGGTAGAATTCACGACTGAGACTAACCGTACCCTGGCGTTTGAGTATTTTTTGCGGAGGTGGTATAAGCTGCGGCTTACCGGGTGTGCCTGGCATTTGCCGCTCCTCTTTTTTACAAGTTAGGCATAGCAGGCTTATTGCAAGTATAAGCAGCAGCCGGTGAAAAGTTGTTCTCACTTTCTACTCAGGCAAAACTTCATCCAACTTCTCATGCAGGGCTTCTCCACGTAGGTGCTTGCCTATTATTTTACCGTCCGGATCAAGTAGTAGCGAATAGGGTATAGAGCGTATGCCGTAGGCCGAGCTCACCTCATTTCTCCACCCTTTCAGGTCCGATACCTGATGCCATGTCAATCCACCCCGTTTTATCTCTGCCAGCCATTTTTCCCTATTTTCATCCAGCGAAACACCCAGAATATCGAAGTTACGGTCTTTGTATTTGTGGTAGGCAGCCACAATATTGGGGTTTTCGCGCAGGCAAGGACCACACCACGAAGCCCAGAAGTCCACCAGTAGATATTTGCCACGGAAATCATGCAGTGCAACCGGATTGCCGGCCGAGTCGGTCTGGGTAAAATCGGGGGCAATGGCGCCTTCCTGCAATTGTGCCCATTTGGCCAGCAGCTCTTTAATACGCTGGTAGTCGAGTGTATTGGCCAGGGCCGGACTAAAGGTTTTATACAAGGAATCGAGTTCCGTGTACTGATTATCGGAATAGTAGGTGCGCAGAGTCAGCATAGGTGCCAGTACATTGTCGGTATTTTGGCCGATAAAGACTTTTGTAAGGGAGTCTGCCTTGTTCATAGCCTCGCTAAATCTGTTTAGGGCTGCTTGCATGGCCACTGTATCTCCGGCTGCCTGAGCCGTACGAAAATCGTCAATTATGGCATTGCGAGAGGCTGTTAGTTCATCTTGTTGTTGATAATATTCAGCCAGTTTGTCATTTAGCGGGGTGCCAGCAGCATGCACCTGGTCAATTTCTTCCAGTTTTCCTGAGAAATCTATCGTGCCGGTTTCGGCTATAAATGAGAAACGTTGCTGCATAGCCGGAATAGCTACATAATACTTTTCCGGGTGTTGTGGGGCGGTTATTTCAAAAGCTGCCCGGCCGTTCTGACTGTAGGTGCTGTCCAGTTTCTCTTCGTTGTCGTCCGGTTTGTAATGATAAAGCACCAGTTTGGTGCTATCTGGGAGACCTTCAAGGGCTATATTCAGTGTCAGCTTGCTGCTGTTGTCGCAGCCGAATAAGATAATGCTTGCCAGTAAAAGGGTTAGGAGGTTGGAGAGGTTTTTCATGGTATAATCGGTTAGTTGGTGTCAATGGTTATTTCATCGGCAAACAACCAGGCCGGCTCACCGGCCCCTTTGTGCCAATCGGGGCAGCGACCCATATTGATCGCTACCACCTTAACGTAACGGGCAGTTACCTGGTTGTAGGTAGTGCCCAATTCTTGCGTTTGCAGGCCATCGGCTTGCGGAGCGACTAAATTGCTGATTTTTTTGCGATGGCCAAAATGTTTGCCGTCCAATGATAATTCCACAATCATCTCTTTCGGGTAGAATATCCAGGAGTATTGGTCTTGCAGGAAGCCGGCTTTTACCGCTTTTATCTGACGCACTTGCCCCAGGTCAATGACGGCTTCCAGGTTCACTTCATGAAAACCCTGCCAGCCATCGCGGAAGTTTTGCCCCCCTCGAATATGATCGATCAGTGACATGCTGCTGTTGCCGGTATACAGGTGGCTGTACGGGTATTTGAGGGTAATGGTACGCCTGTAGGGTATTTTGATGAATTGCGCCTGCACGATCCTGGATGGCAAGCGCCCCTTTTTGTAGGCGATGGCTTTGACAGTTGTAGTCGTGGTTATGGTGAAGGGAGCGCTGTAGGGGATGGCGGTAGAGTCGGGATCACTGCCATCCATGCTATAGAAAATACGGCAGCCCGGCAAGATGGCACTGATACTTATACGAGTGGAGTCGAGAAAGGTCATTTCACCTGCTTTGATTACCGGCACCGGGGTTATCTGTAAATGGCCGGCCGTGCTTTGTGGCGCTTGCAGTTGCCGGCCGTAGGTGGTATCCGGCTTAGCACTCATAAAAAATTCCAGTTTGCCACCTTTCATTATTTCCCGGTGGGTCAGATAGCTGCGTTGCAGAGGGCGCCCGTTAAGCCGCACTTTGGTTACATAATAGTTTTCTTCACGTAGGTTGTGCGCCTTGATAATCAGCTTGTTGCCATTAGGCAGGTGCAGGGTGGCACGGGCTACTGCCGGTGTACCAAGGGTATATTCAGGGCGACCGGGCACTACCGGATAAAACCCCAGGGTACTGAAAACATACCAGGCCGACATCTGGCCGCAGTCTTCGTTACCGATAAGGCCATCGGGCCGGTTGCTATAAAATTCTTGTGTAATACGGTGTACAAGTTGCTGGGTTTTCCAGGGTTGCCGGGCATAGTTGTACAGATAGGCAAAGTTGTGGGAAGGCTCATTACCATGCGCGTACTGGCCAATCATACCGGCAATATCGGGTTGCTGGCGGCCTGTAAGGCGGGCGGGGGCAACAAACAGGCTGTCGAGCTTGTTGGCCAGGGTGCTATGTGGTGCGTAGAGCGAATCGAGCCGGCTGAGGTCGTGCGGTACAAACAGGTTGTACTGCCAGGCGTTGGCTTCGGTATAATTGCCGCTTACTTCGTAGGGGTCGAAGGGCTGCAGCCAGTTGCCATTGCGCTTGGGGCGCATAAAGCCGCTTGCCGGGTCGTAGAGGTTTTGGTAGAAAAGCGACCTTTCAGTATAAACGGCCGCCAGGCTGTCGTGGCCCAGCAGGCGGGCGGTTTGGGCTATGCACCAGTCGTCATAGGCGTATTCCAGTGTTTTGGAGACAGATTCATGCTCTTTTTCGGCTGGTATAAAGCCCATTTTTTTATACCAGTGTAACCCCAGGTGCTCCTGTTGGGCGGAGGCCTGCATGGCTTCCAGAGCGAGGTCGTAGTCAAAGCCGCCCAGGTCTTTGCTAATGGCATCGGCCAGTACCGGCACGGCATGGTAGCCAATCATGGTGCCGGTTTCGTTGGCCGCCAGCTCCCAAACCGGCAACAGGCCGCTTTGCCGGTACATCAGCAGCATGGTATTTATCATATCAATGTCGGCTGCCGGATTGATAATGGTATAAAGCGGATGGGTTGCCCGGAAGGTATCCCATAATGAGAATACCGTGTAGTAGTTGTGCTCGGCCCGGTGTATCTGCTTGTCCATACCGCGGTATTCACCATTTACATCATTAAAAATATTAGGTGCCAACATGCTGTGGTACAGTGCGGTATAGAAAACTGTATCTTGTGTCGGCCTGGGAAAATCAGCTTCAATCACCCCCAGTGCCTCGTTCCAGGTGTCTTCCGCCTGATGTACATAATCGTCAAAATCCCAGCCGGGGGCTTCGGCAGTCAGGTTTTGGCGGGCGTTATCGACCGATACTCCCGAAAGGGCTACTTTTATCACCAGTGGCTCGGAGATGTCTTCAAATGTCAATATGGCCTTGATAGAATCCTGGCGCTGCAGGGTAAAGGGTGCGGAAAAACGAGCCACAAAATACACCACCTGGTCTTTGGCCCAGCCACTCGATTGGCGTCTGCCGCTAATTTCGTTGTCGGCTGTTTGTTGCCAGGCGGCTGCGGTCAGACGGTCGGGGCCGATGCCGTGACGCAAGTCTATTTTGATAATACCCTGGTTGGTTGGGAAAGTATAACGATGGATACCGCTGCGGGTAGTAGCCGTAAGCTCGGCTTTAATACCATTGTTCAAGGTGACAGCATAGTAGCCGGCATGGGCTTGTTCGTTGTGGTGCGAGAAGGCGGCCGGCAGCGTATCGTGTACATGGGTTTGTGGTGTAATGAGGATATCCCCGTAATCGGCTGCCCCGGTGCCACTTAGGTGTGTATGACTGAAACCGAGCAGGGTGCTGTCGGCATAATAATAGCCCGAGCAGGCATCCCAGCCGGCCACCCGGGTGTCGGGGCTTAGCTGCACCATGCCGTAAGGCAGGGTAGCGCCCGGGTAGGTGTGCCCGTGGCCGCCCGTGCCGATAAAGGGATTTACCAATAGAGCCGGCTGGTGTTTATTTTGCTGACATCCGGTAGTCAATAAAAGCCAAACCGGAAGAAAAGCTATGAGAGATATATACCGGAGCATTTATTTTTCGTTTAGGCTATTTAGGAATGGTTGCACATTACCTTTGTAATACTGAAGCCAAGATAATTTTTTCTTGATAAAATGAAATACATTTTCCTGGGGATTGTAATTAATATTTTTACCTGGACGGGCTTATCGGCACAAGATAACGACCATTCACAGCCGCTGGTCACTGTACCATTTACTTTTAACAATTATCATTTGGTGGTGCCGGTTTGGATAGAAGGGCATGGGCCTTTTAATTTTTTGTTCGATTCGGGGGCCGGTTCGACCTTGCTAATGCAGGATGTGGTTGACTCGCTGGGCCTCGAAATAGCTGCGTCCCGAAAAAATGTAGGCGTATCGGGCGCCCATGAGGTAGGGGCAGTAAAAGGGGTGCATGTACGCTTGGGGGAGTTGGAACTGGACGATATTACCATTCTGTCAACCTCTATCCCTTTTGAAGAACTGGATGCGGGTGGCCGGGTACACGGGGTGATAGGCTATCCGGTACTGACACGATTTGTAGTAAAAATAGATCATACCCACAACCGCCTGGAACTTTACGACAAGAACACCTTCCGGTACACGGGGAATGGCAGCGAGTTGCCTATCTGGATGTATATGCGTCTGCCTTTGGTCGATGCCAGCTTCACGCTCTATAATGGTCAGGAGATCAAAGGCGTATTTATGGTTGATACCGGTGCCCGGGCTGATATTATTATCAACTCACCTACCGTGGTGCAACATCAAATGGCAGATCAGGTGGGTAGATATTATACGGTAAGGCAGCGCATAGGTACCTCCGAGAGAAGATCCAAGATTCGTTATGGCCGGCTGCGCTCACTGCAGTTGGGGAGCTATATGTTTGAGCACATTCCAGTGGCCTTGAGCAGCGACAACCGGGGAGTGCTCTCCCTAAGCGATTTTGACGGTATTTTGGGCAACCGCTTGCTGTCGCGTTTTAATCTGATATTTGATTATGAACGGGCCAGGCTTTACCTGGAGCCCAGTAGTCGCATTGGTAATGCTTATGAAATTAATTCATCGGGGCTGCTGCTTACTTTTAAAGACGGCAGGCCGGTGATAAAGGAAGTAATTGACGGCACCGCGGCCGATAATGCCGGCCTGAAAGAGGGTGATCTGGTTATCTCAATCAACACCCGCCAAACATCAGAGATGACACCCGAAGAGATACGCCAGGCTTTTGAGGGTGATGACGAATGGGTGGAAGTGGTGGTTAGTCGCAATGGCAGGCTCAAATACACCCGCTTTAAACTGAAGCCCCTTATTTGATTACCATAGATACGCCCGCGAATAATTGTGGTTATGCAGCCGGATAGCCAGGATGATCTCGTGGCTGCCCAGCGTAGCCCGGTTGATTTGCGAGGTGGGAAACTCATAGGCGTAGTTGAAGCTGACCAGCTTGTTGATAAGCGCACCTACCGACAGGCTTACACCGCGCAGGTAGGAGTATTGCAACCCGGCCCAGAAATATTCCTGTAGGCGTACTCTTACCGCACCTATCATTTCCATGGGGCGGTTTGCCTGCATGCGCATGAGCAGGCTGGGGGTAATCCAGTAGCCGTAGCGCCAGCGGTAACGGAAGCCTATTTGTACCGAATGGGTCAGCACATTAGTCTGTTCACTATAAAAGGCATTGCTGCCGACCAGGTTGAAACTACCGGCATTGATGGCCGAATAGCCCAGCCAGAACTGCCGGTGGTAGATCACCGTTCCTACATTAATATTTATATTGCTTTTGCGGCTGTCGCCATTCAGGTAGGCCTGATAGGTAGGGTCATTGGCGGGGTTGTTTACGGTAAGGCCGGAGGGGTCGAACTTATTGAACTCATAGCCTACACCGGCACCCACCGACCAGATAAGCTGGTTGGTGATGCGCAAATGGTAGGCATAAGACAAATAGCCGTTGAGGTTGGTAAACTGGCCGTCCTGGTTTTGCATCAGGTACATGCCAAAACCCTGGCGCTTGCCTTTACGAAAACCAAATTCATCATCGGTTTCCTTTTCGTTGTAGGCATTGGCTTCAAACAGCCGGATACCCCGGTCTTTATAATCATTGCCTGAGCTTAGTTTAAAGGCCAGGTTGGTGGATAAAAACATGCTGGTAGGGGCACCTTCAAGCCCAGCCCACTGCGCGCGGTAGCCGATCTTCAAATCCACAAAATCTTCGATACCGGTAAAGGCCGGATTCACCGGCAAGGGATTTTGCAGGAATTGGGTGTAGCGGTAGTCGGTTTGTGCTATCGCCAGGTGGGCAGGTAGCCAGGCTATTATGAGAACGATATGTATTTTCTTTATCACAGAATTATGGTTACCGTACCCTTGTATACATTTTTACCATCGTGTAAATCTATTACATAATAATAAGTTCCCATAGGAAGGGCCGTGCCATTAAAGGTGCCATCCCAGGGTTTATAGCCCTGGCTTTGGTAGTATACCCTGCGGCCGGTATTGTCGTAAATGGCCACTGTGGCATTTGGGAAAGCCTCAATATCTTCCAGTTCCCAGGTATCGTTTTCACCATCGCCATTGGGGGTAAAAGCATTAGGGAACTTAATTCCCTCAATGAGTTTTTCAACTGTAATTACAAACGATTTTTCAAAAGAAAATTCACCGTCCGATGTCTTGATGCGACAGGTAAGCGTCTTTTGGGTTTCCCAGTCAAAGATATCAGCCGTTACCAATTGGTCACCATCAATGGCAAACATATCGTTGTTGTCTGCGCCATCACCGGGTACCAGGGCATAGTCGAAGGTATCTTCCGGATCAAGGTCTTCGGTGCGCAATTGCCCGATCAGGGTACCGGCTGGCTGCTTTTCCAGTACGGTTGTGTTGTTTAAAATAATATCGCTGGGAGGATAGTTAACCTTATTAACAGTAATTTTAAAAGATTGCTTATCGCTTTGGTTCTGATGTGGCGGTTCATACTGGCCATCATCAGTCAGATACACATCAAAGATAGCCTCGCCATGCGTATGTTGGGTAGGTCTGAAGGTCAGCAAGCCGGTTTCATCTATGGTAGGGGCGCGCAGGAAGGCCAGGTTGCCGGTAACCTGCTGAAAAACCACCGTGAAGTTTAGTTTTTGATCTTGCTCATTGGGCGACTCTCCCGGGCTGATATTGGTTGCCCAGCCTGGCAGGGTGTAGGTCTGGTCGCCCTCGTCCACCACTATGTCGGGGCCAATGGTAAAACTGGGGGCATCATTGATAAAATCTACCGTAATGCTAAAACCCTGCACCGGGCTGGTGTTGTCGTGAGGTGACGTGGAAGGGCCGTCATCCTGCAAGTAGATTTCGTAGACGGCCGTGCCATTGTAGTGCGGAGTAGCGGTGAAAGTGAGTGTGCCATTGCTGTCAACAGCCGGATCAACATCATACTGCAAATAGGTGGTTATCGATTTGGTGTTCAGGATGAAAGTGATTTGCTGGCTGGCATCTTCATCGGGTGCCCCGGCCGAAATATTGGTGGCCCAGTCTGCCATGGAAAAAGGCCCGTTGTGCTCGTCTATCTTAATATTAGGGCCGATAGTAAAACAAGGAGGGTCGTTGATGGGGTTTACCGTAATGGTAAAGGTGAGGGGCGCACTGGTGTTTACATTGGGTGGGGCGCTGGAGCCATCATCCTGCAGCACTACACTGATAGTGGCGCTGCCGTTGGCATTGGGGGCTACCTCATAAAACAAGGTGCCGGTTTTATCGATGTATGGTTCCAAAGTAAAATCCATGTAAGTGGTTTTAGAGGTAACCGTAGCCACAAAGTTGATTTGTTGGGTATTTTCTTCAGGGTTTGGCCCGGCCGAGATGTTGGTAGCCCAGCTCAAAATGGTTTGCGCACCGGCATCCTCATCAATGGTCTGATCGGCATTCAGGGCATCAAAGGAAGGCGCAGAGTTGACAAAATTGACAAATATGCGAAAGGTAACGGGTATGGAGGTCTCGCCTGTGCTCAAGTCTTTCAGCACAACCGTCACGATGGCTGTGCCGCTGCGGTCCTGGGTCGGTTCGAATGTAAGAAAGCCGGCCGCATCGATAACCGGATCGCTGGCAAAGGTGAGGAACCCTTCAAAACTAATATCGGTAACTTCAAATTGCGGAGTGGTGGCTACGATATCGGTAGCCCAGGGCTGACTACTGCTGTAAGGGCCGGAGTTTTGGTTTACCGTTACATTACCCCCGGCAGTAAAGGTAGGCTGTGCCTGCAAGGCACATGCCGATAGAAGCCAAATAGCCAACAGGAGTCCGACAAATTTCTTCAATTTTCCGTTTTTGCTAAATTTTGTCCTAAATATAGATAAATAAATGCCACTGACAAGCAATGATTGATGCTTTGCCTGTTTAAAATGTAACCCTTACCGGATTTTTATCAAAAACAAGGCATAATAACAACATATCACCACACCGGTGGTGCTGTCGCTGCTTTGAAGAGGTGGATTAGCTAAGCCTATTCTTTAGGCCGCTCCTTGGTTTTAAGATAGTCGGTAACTGAAATACCGGTGATTATGCCCACAATAATGGCAAAAATCAGAATAAAAAGATTGGCGCCTGAACCTATTACAATACCTAACATAATTTTCCGTTTTTATTACCAAGAGGTCAAAGTTAAACAAGATTTTTTGAAATAATAAAGGCAAATTTTTTTTTGTTCGCTTTGTGCGAAAAATCACTTTATCGGGTTGTTTGATTGAAATGCTATTTATATCTTGCGAAAAAATTCTATTTGAATGGCTTTCATAGAAAAGGAACTTCTTATCGGTAGGGTTTATTATTTGAAAAAGATTAATTCCAAGCCCGGTATGCCGCCTGTTAATGATTGGGTAGTGAACAAAGTGATCGACCTGATCAAAGAAGGCAAGCTGGAAACCTTTATGCAAGTGGAAGCCGTTTTTACACACCTGCTTGAATATGCCAATGACAAGCCGCAGTTTGTCGAGGAGTCGGCTCAGGATATTCTTGATTTTCTGGCCTAAAGCCTAAAACCATCTTTTTTATGCATCTTTTGTTGCTGAGCAACTCAACCATGCCTGGTGCCGAATATTTGTCTTGGCCGCGCCAGTATATCGCTGATTTTCTGCAAGTTAACAAAGAAGCACTTTTTGTGCCCTATGCGGCTGTCACTTTCGGGTATAATGAGTACACCACTATGGTACAGCAGGCCTTTCTACCTCTGGGTATCAAGATTACCGGCTTGCATATGGTAGTCGACAAGCATGCTGCCCTGAAGAATGCCGGGACCATTATAGTGGGGGGTGGCAATACTTTTGCTTTACTGAGCCGCTTGCAGGAAGAAGATTTGCTGGCTGCCATTCGACAAAAGGTGCTGGCCGGCACACCCTATATTGGCTGGAGTGCCGGGGCTAATCTGGCCTGCCCTACCATCAAAACCACTAATGATATGCCTATTACAGAGCCGGCTGCATTCGATGCCCTGAACCTGATAGCCTTTCAGATTAACCCACATTATACAAGCCAGAGCATTGCCGGCCATGGCGGTGAATCGCGCCAGCAGCGATTACGCGAATTTTTGGCTATGAACCCCGAAATGCCGGTAATCGGCCTGCCGGAAGGCATGCTGCTGCAGCGCACTGACAAGCGCTGGCTGTTGCAGGGCAACGGTAGCGAGCCGGCTGTATGGCTGCAGGCCGGCAAAGAACCGCGTACGCTCACCAGCGGGGTTGTTGACTTGCCTCTTTAAGCCAGATGATTAGCCCGGTTTATTCATGACAAATTCATATGAAGATGCTGTGTAACTTTGTTTGTATCAGATTATCAGCTTTATAATAGGGCTAAAGCCCATTTTTCTTTGGACAATTTACTCCCTGCCCTAAAGGGCAGGGCGATGGATTCAATTTTTAGAATAGAAAACAACTTTATTCACTCCGTTTATAAAC
>WFNR01000170.1 GCA_015488485.1 Cyclobacteriaceae bacterium
CTTCCCCGCTTTTCGCTTGGCCTCTTCGCGCCCTCTGCGCACCCTAGCGTTCTTTGCGGTTAAGATTTTATGATGGCAAATTGACGATTGAAGATTAAAGAATTTTTTCGCCAACCTGCTTCCGTCATCCACCCCCGCGCCCCCTCAATCCCCTAAAGGGGAGGCCTGCCCGCTATCAATCTGTCCGGTAGCAGACGGGCTAAGAGCCTGTCTGCGGCACGCAGGCTAAACCGCATTCCCGCTTCCCCGCTTTTCGCTTGGCCTCTTCGCGCCCTCTGCGCACCCTAGCGTTCTTTGCGGTTAAGATTTTATGATGGCAAATTGACGATTGAAGATTAAAGAATTTTTTCGCCAACCTGCTTCTGTCATCCACCCCCGCGCCCCCTCAATCCCCTAAAGGGGAGGCCTGCCCGCAACAAGCCTACCTGCGGTAAGGCAGGCTATGAGCTAAATAAGCATTCTCCTTTCATCAAATACAGTAGCAAAAGTTTTACTTGTTAATCACCTGATAATTTACGCAGATAATCTTCCAGTAGCTCCACCTCCTTGAGTTTACCGGTAACATCCTCGGTTGATAGATTGGGGAACTCCTGCAGCAACTTCTCAATTTTTTCTTCCTGTCCGCAATTGCCCGGGCATGAGTCAACTGTCTGAACGATCTTGAGTGCCAACACTTTCCTGAATACTTCGTCCAACAGTAATTCGTGGGCTTTGCCAAGGGCTTTCTGTGCCGCTTTAAACTGCATAAGTATCTGCACCGGGTCGTCACCGCGGTTGAGCATTTTGGTGAGCCCGCCCACCTGCCCCTGTATGCTGCGCAGGCGCTTTTGCAAGTTTTGTATTATATCTGCTGGTATCATCATGGCTGGTAAAATATATAGTGTAAACGTAACTTCGCTGCTCTTCGTTTGGCCAATATTAAGCATTTGCTTAAGTAATTTTTACTAATACGGAACTTTTTGTTTAAACTTGCGTTGTTATTTAAGCATTTAATTAAATATTATGAGCAATTCTTGTATCAGAGTTTATGCCGACCACAATCAGTTGCAGGCATGCCGTGCATATCTGGCTGTGGCCGAGGGTCGTATAAAAGATGTTGCCCGCCTGCTTAAGCTGGCCGGCAATGAAGTACGGCTGAAGATTCTGTATTTGATATACCGGGAAGGAGAGATGTGTCCTTGCGATCTGAGCGATGTGCTGGGCATGACTGTACCGGCTATCTCACAGCACCTGCGCAAGCTCAAAGACGGTGGTTTGCTGACGGACAATAAAATAGGGCAAACGATCTATTATAGTCTGGTGGTAGCAAACAGTGAAATGCTTATTCCGCTTTTGGCTGGTTTTAATGAAAAGAAAATAGTAAGTGAATAAAACAATTCTTTTAACATGATTATTGATAGCTATACCAGATATTAAAAGTTTACAAAAGATGAAAGAAGAGAAGAAAACCGTAAGAACGGCCCTGGCTGCTGTGCTGGTAGCCCTGTCGGCATCATTGTGTTGTATTACGCCCGTGCTGGCACTTATTTCGGGTGTGAGTGGCATGGCAGCCAGTTTCTCCTGGCTGGAACCACTGCGGCCTTATATGGCCTTCGTTACCTTTACCGTATTGGGAATAGCCTGGTATGGCAAACTGCGTCCTAAAAAGGCTGATGTGGCCTGTGCTTGTGAAGAAGACCAACCAGGAAAAGAACCCTTTTTGCAATCGAAAAAATTTCTGGCGATCGTCACGGTTTTTGCGCTTACCATGCTGGCATTTCCTTATTATGCCCATATTTTTTATCCGGAGCAACAAACTGCTGAACTAAGCGCTGCTCCTGATATTCAACAAGTGAATTTGAAGATAACCGGTATGACCTGCACCGGCTGTGCCGAGCACATCCAATACGAGGTAAAAAAAGTACCGGGAGTGGCCGAAGCCAGCGCCTCTTATGAGGAAGGTAAGGCTACCGTTAAGTACGATGCCAGGCTTACCACTCCCGAGGACATCATTGCAGCTATTAATAGCACCGGCTATAAGGCCCAAATGGATATGAATATAGTTAATCATTAATCAAACATAAATAAATAATACCATGAAAAAGTTTAGTATTTTCTTTACCCTGATAGTATCGTTGTTGGCCTTTACCTATGGCGTACAGGCCCAGGATAAACCCCTTAAGGAGGCTGCCAAAGGCAATAAGGTAGAGTTGAAAATAACCGGTATGACTTGTGGTGGCTGCGCTGCCACGGTGAGTCGGGTGCTGGATAAGACCCAAGGGGTACTCGACCAGGAGGTGAAGTTTCCCGGTGATGTGGCTGTGATAACCTATGACCCGGAAAAAGTAAAACCGGAAGATCTGGTAGCCGCTATTGAAGAGAAGACCAGCTTTAAGGCTGAAGTCAAGAAAAAAGATAACCGCTAAGGCTTTGCCATGCAGATAGTAAAACTACAAATAGAGGGCATGACCTGTGACGGCTGTGCCCGGCACATCGAAAAGGTACTGGACCAGGTAGAGGGCGTAAAGCAGGCTCATATCAGCTACCCGCAGAAAGGTGGTGAAGTGCAGTTGCAGGATGATGCCCTCGCTGCCGAACAACTGGCCGCTATTGTTAATGAGCAGACACCCTACCGGGTGACCGATGTAGAGGTGGTGGCGGGTACCGCTGGCGAGTCGGGCGATTATGACTATGAGCTTATCATCATCGGGGGCGGGTCGGCAGCCTTTGCGGCCGCCATCGAGGCCGATGGCCGCGCTAAGCGCACCCTGCTGGTGAATGACGGCCTGCCCATAGGCGGCACCTGTGTAAATGTAGGGTGTGTGCCTTCCAAGTTTATGATAAGGGCGGCCGAGCAAATGCACCGTGCCGCGCATTCGCCATTTGCCGGTATCGGTAGTGCACAGCCGCCTATAGATTTTAAGGCCGTTGTACAGCAAAAACGAGATTTGGTTGGCAGCATGCAGCAAAAAAAATACCTGGACGTGTTGGATAAGCTACCCCATGTAACCTTTGTAGAGGGGCGGGCAGTTTTTACCGGGCCTAACAGCATAACCGTTGACGGTAAGACCTATACAGCCGGCCGCTTTGTAGTGGCTACCGGCTCCACTACGCGTATCCCCGATATTCCTGGGCTCGAAGAGGCGGGCTACCTGACCAACCAAAGCCTGTTTGAACTGGAAGAACTTCCTGAAAAGCTTATCGTGCTGGGAGCCGGGTATATCGCCCTGGAAATCGCCCAGGCCTGGCAGCGCTTTGGCAGTCAGGTGCAGATTATCCATCGCTCGGAGCGCATATTGCGCAAGGAAGCGGCCGATATTACCGAAGCCCTGCATGGCTTTTTGGTGAGCGAAGGGATAGATATTCAGCTTAACACCAAGGTGGAGCGTGTAGAAAGACAAGGAGCTGAGGTAGTGGTTTATGCGCACCAGGATGGCCGGGAGGTCAGCTTTAGCGGCACCCACCTGCTGGTAGCCACCGGTACCCGGGCCAATACTACCGGTATGGGACTTGACCTGGCCGGGGTAGAACTGGACGAGCAGGGGCGCATAAAAGTTGACAGCGGCCAGCGTACCAGTGCAGCGCATGTACTGGCCGCAGGCGATTGCACCAATACTCCGGCCTTTGTATATACCGCGGCCCGCGAGGGTAAGGTAGCAGTGGAAAATGCTTTCGACCCCGGTAGCAGCTGCACCGACTATAGTGGCCTACCCTGGGTAGTATTTACCGATCCGCAGGTGGCCGGTGCCGGCCTGGATGAAGCCGGAGCTCAGGCAGCCGGTATCGATTATGAAACTACCGTATTACCCCTGAGTGAGGTGCCGCGGGCAGCTGCAGCCATGGATACCCGTGGTTTTATCAAGCTCATACGCGATAAGGCCAATGATAAGATAATCGGTATAAGGGTGCTGGCGCCCGAAGGGGGTGAACTGGTGATGGTGGTAAGCCAGGCCATTCGCCAGGGAATGACTGCCAGCGAACTGGCCGATGGTTTTTATCCGTATCTGACCTTGTCGGAAGGTATAAAGCTGGCAGCTATTACTTTTAGCAAAGATATTAGTGAACTAAGTTGTTGTGCCAATTAATTTTTTAGACAAATGAAAGGAAACCTAGGAAAAACACACCGTATTGTTAGATTGTTGCTGGGTGTAGTTCTCGGTGCATTGGTTTGGGCCGGTGTAGTGACCGGTACCTGGGCCATTGTGCTGGGTATTATGGCTGGCATTATGTTGCTTACCGGGCTGATCAACTATTGTCCCATGGTTACCATGGGTGTTTGCCCTTCGGTATGGGTAGGTAAGTTGTTCAGCAAGAAAGGCTAGCAACTATTATTTGGCCAGGCGCAGTATTCTGAAAGCACCACGGGCTACCAGGGCAAATACCAATGCCCCGATGACCAGATCGGGTAGCTTGGAGCCGCTCCAGTACACCAGGCCTGCTGCCGCTATCACGCCCAGGTTGGCAATGATGTCGTTGGAGGTAAAGATCATGCTGGCCTGTATATGCACTTCG
Source organism: Cyclobacteriaceae bacterium (assembly GCA_015488485.1). GTDB lineage: Bacteria > Bacteroidota > Bacteroidia > Cytophagales > Cyclobacteriaceae > S012-113. The sequence goes on from WFNR01000170.1 coordinate 4,492, forward strand.
TCCGATTTGGCCTTTTGCAAAATAAGCAGTGAGGCTACATTACCCGCCAGGGCCAATAAAGAGATATAGATCATCGTCTGGAATTCGGGTAGATCTCCGGCTCCCAGAAACCTGCGTAGCACTTCGGCAAAACCCATTATTGCCAACGTAAACTGAAAATAACCGCTTATCTTGGCAATTTTCTTTTTACGCACCAGGTGGCTGCCTACGGCATACAGGCTCAGGCCATATACCATGGCATCGGCCAGCATATCGAGCGAATCGGCCACCAGCCCCATGGAGCTCGACAACCAACCGGTGGTAAATTCTACCACAAATAGCGCAAAGTTGATAAGCAGGATAATCCACAAGGCTTTGTGCTGCATCTGAGTACTGTCGCTCGCCTGCCATTCGATGGCTTCGGAGTCCACCAGTTGAGCGCCCAGATTCAGACTGGCCAGCGCCTCGCTGATGGGTTCCGGCTGGCTGTCGTGTACTACTTCCAGTTTGCGCCCCGGAATATCAAACCGCAGTTCTTTAATGTTCGGCATGTCTGCCAGCTTCATGCGAATCATTTGCTCCTCGGAGGGGCAGTCCATAGCGGGTACGTGGTAGGTGGATTTGTTCATAAAATAAACAATATTAATATTTAAAGGTTTGTAGATCTTGACTTTCTCTTTTGAGTTATAAAAAACCCAGTAAATACTGGGTTTTGACAATGAAAAATTGTTGATAATCACTCTTTTATTACTCTTTTAACTGCAATTAGGTCTCCCTTAGAATTTAGAATTCTAACTATAAAAGAATTTGCAGTATAGTGCCTTATATCTAACTCAATAACACCATCATTAGAGTTCATTGATATTGTTTCAACTCTGTTTTGATCACTAATAGGAACTATTTCAATAGTTAGCTTTCCATCAGGCAATCCGTCAATTTTTAACAAACCTTTTGTTGGATTAGGATAAATACTGATAGAAGAATTCAAGTTGTTATAAAGATTAAAAGTTACGTTTTGAGTTTTAGTAACGTAACAACCATCTGGGTATCCAAATTTTACTGAGACGGGTAATGTGATAGGAAAAGAACCAGCATTGACCTGTGCTGTTGTTGGGTTTAAGGTTCTATTTCCCCAATTAATTAAAGTAGAGGAGGAACTCCAATACAAACTACTATAAGGTTCATTTGTTGAAACCGTCATTTCAAATACCCTAGAAAGTCCACTATGTACAGTCCAAATAGCTATTGACGGATTATGATTGCATTTTTTGCAATTTAGTTTAATCTAGCAGGCAATACAATTTCCATTTTTAAAATATGAGAGCGACAAAGTCCCCCCCCGTCCCATTGCACTTAATTGTTACTTCCTTTTTTGTTCTACTACCAATAATTGATAATCCGCCACTAACACTCCAATAATATGCTTGTGCACTTATTCCACTTGAAAAAATACTGCTAACATTTTCACTGATAGTTGAAGGTCCAACAATACACTGGGCACTTGAATTTTCAAAACTTAAGCCAAACAGAAAGATTGATAGAAAAAAAACATACTTTAACATACTTTTTAAATTTGGTTAGACTTTATGTTAAAAGTATTTAAATAATCTATTATATACAAGTATTTTTCTGCTTTTTTAATAATTTTTACGATTGACTAGGCCATCGCTGGATAGACATGCGCAGGTGGGGTATGCTGGATCAATTGCCTGTCGACAGGCAAGGTGACGATGTATGGGAGCAGATGCCCCGCCCTGTTTCGGAAGTACAATAGTGTTTTTACACCAGAAAAAAGAAGGGCTGTCTACGCAGCCCTTCTTTTTTTGATAGGGTCATTTTAGATGCTTGCCCAATGTCCAGCCCAGCCCTACACTGATGCTCTGCATCGACAGGCGTATTTGATAAGTGTCGTTTTCAAAATAGAATTTGCGGCCATAGTCTGAAATAAACATGATGTTCAGATACAGATGTTCACTGATATAAAAGCCCA
>WFNR01000171.1 GCA_015488485.1 Cyclobacteriaceae bacterium
TATATTGTCGGCTCTTTGTTGGCTGGCAGCACCGTGGTGTTGTACGATGGCAGCCCCGCCTGGCCCGATATGAATACCCTGTGGCAGTTTGCCGAAGAGGCGAGTATCACCCATTTCGGCACCAGTGCCGGTTTTGTCATTGCCAATATGAAGGCCCAAACGCAGCCGGGCAGCGATTTCGATTTGCAGCATCTGCGCTCTATCGGCTCCACCGGCTCGCCCCTGCCACCCGAGGGCTTCGATTGGATATACCGCGAAGTGAAACAAGACCTGTGGCTGGCCTCGATAAGCGGAGGCACCGATGTATGCAGCGCCTTTGTGGGCGGCAACCCACTGTGGCCGGTGTACGAGGGTGAGATTCAGTGCCGCGCCCTGGGCTGTGCCTTGTATGCCTACAATGAGGCAGGCCAGCCGGTTATCGGTGAGATGGGTGAAATGGTAATCACCAAACCGATGCCCTCCATGCCGGTATTTCTTTGGGGTGATGACAACTACCAGCGCTATAAAGAGAGTTACTTCAGTATGTATCCTGGTGTGTGGCGCCATGGCGACTGGACCGAAATCACACCCCGCCAGGGAGTAATCATCTACGGGCGCTCCGACTCTACCCTTAACCGCGGGGGAGTGCGCATCGGTACGGCCGAGATCTACCGGGCGGTAGATACCCTGCCTGAAATAGCCGACAGTCTGGTGGTGTACCTCGACCGCGATGATAACGAACTGATGCCGCTCTTTGTAAAAATGAATCCAGGATATGAGCTAACTGACGACCTGGCACAAAAAATAAAAACCACCATTCGGCAGGCTTTTAGCCCGCGCCATGTGCCCGATGTGGTGCTGGCCGTGCCCGATATTCCCTACACCATCAGCGGCAAGAAGATGGAAACCCCCATCAAGCGTATCCTGCTTGGCCAGGACCCGGCCAAGGTGATCAATCGCGATGCTATGCGCAATCCGCAGGCGCTGGAATATTTCCTGGAGCTGACACTTTAAGTGATTTCTATTTACCGCATTTTTGCCAAGCCAAACTTTAGCACCATGAAAACATCCGAAATCAATTTCAAAGTAACGCTGGACGACAACAACCTGCCCGAAGATATTGTATGGGAGGCCACCGATAAGCCCGATGATTTAGACCACACCAAAACCATTGCCATAGCCGTGTGGGATGAGGTACAGAAAAATACGCTTTTTCTGAATATCTGGACCAAGGAAATGCCAGTAACGGAAATGAAGAAATTTTATATCGACAGCATCGGGGCAATGAGCCAATACCTGCTTACCGCCACTGGCGATGAAGCCATGGCCAACGAACTGAAAGAAACAGCCGACCGGCTAGAGAAAATGTTGATAGATGAACTGAACAGGCAGTAAAAAGTTGCCTAAAATCCATCAACCTTTAACATGCTGATAATCTGATTATTGTATTCAAAAAGAACTACTGTGCCGGCAATTATTCGCGGCATTTCCTAAAAAATTAAGATATTTTTTACTACTTTACCGCTTAATTGGAAACCATAAACCATTGCTTAACTAACCAATAAGAGAATTATGAGAAAGTTATTGACCAAAACCCTGCTGCTGAGCGCTGTGATCTGGCTAACCACCACTATGGCCTGGGCGCAGAGCAAGCAAATTTCCGGTACCGTTACTTCTGCCGAAGGTGATCCGCTTATCGGGGTGAACATATTGGTAGAAGGTACGGTGGTAGGAACTGTTACTGATGTAGATGGTAAATTTTCTTTTACCATTCGGGAGGATTTCCCTGTTACTTTAAAAGTTTCGATGATTGGCTATGAAACGCAAACAGTAGAAGTAACAGAAGACAATGCCACCTCCCTGTCGATTACCCTTAATGAGCAGACCGTAATGGGTCAAGAAGTGGTAATCTCTGCTTCGCGTGTGGAGGAAAGTATCCTTGAATCTCCGGTTACGGTTGAAAAGATGGGTATTCTGGCCATCCGCAATACCCCGGCACCCAGCTTTTATGACGGTATTGAAGATCTGAAAGGCGTACAAATGAATACATCCAGCGCCTTGTTCAGAGCAGTAAATACAAGGGGATTTGCTACTGTGGCCAATATCCGCTTTGTGCAGTTGATTGATGGTATGGACAATGCCGCTCCCGGCCTGAACTTCCCGATGGGTAATATTGTCGGTATAAGTGAGTTGGATGTAGAATCGGTTGAACTTGTGCCTGGTGCTGCCTCGGCCCTGTACGGCCCCAATGCCTTCAACGGTATCCTACTTATGACCAGCAAGAGCCCCTTTGAATATCAGGGGCTGAGCGCTATGGCCAAAGGCGGCATGACCAACCAGCAGGCAGCCGGCCTTAACCCCATGTATGAGTTTAACTTCCGTTACGCCAAGGCTTTTAATAATAAATTCGCTTTTAAGGTGAACTTTTCCTATATAGCGCTCGAAGACTGGTGGGCTACCGACTATTCACAGCATGCAGAAGAAGATCCCGGGCGCTATAACACCAATTACAACGGTCTCAATATCTACGGTGACGCCATTGCCACCACGCTTGATTTTGATGCCATTGCCGGCACACCTGCCGGAGTACTGGGGCGCGAAAAAATTGCCCGCACCGGCTATAAAGAGGTAGACCTGATAGGTGATGACTATAATTCCTATAGTATGAAAGCTTCGGTAGGCTTAAATTACCGACTTACCGACAAAATGGAGTTGTCGTACGACTACCGCTATGGCCAGGCCAATGCTATTTACCAGGGCTTCAGCCGCTATGTGCTTAAGAATCTGAGTATGCAGCAACACCGCCTGGAATTGCGCGGAGACAATTTCTTTATCAGAGGCTATGGCTCTTTTGAAAATGCCGGTGATGCCTATGACTCACGCTTTCTGGCCTGGAACATCAACCGTACCTGGAAAAGCGATACCGACTGGTTTACACAGTATGCTACCAATTATATCGGAGCTTTGCTGCCTATTTTGCTCGGAGGTGGCACACCCACAGATGCCGACCGGCAACTGGCACATGATATTGCCCGCGGAGCTGCCGACAATGGACGGTTAATCCCCGGCACCTCAGAATTTGAGAATGTAAAAAACATCATCAAAAATAAGGCAGACCTGGCTACCGGTTCCAAGTTTATCGACCAATCGCGCATGTACCATGTAGAGGGTAACTATAACTTCAAGAATGAAATAAGCTGGCTTGACCTGCTGATTGGTGGCCACTACCGCAGGTATGAACTCAACTCATCCGGCACCATCTTCAACGATGCCAACGGCCCGATACCCATCAATGAATACGGTGCCTACCTGCAAGCCAGTAAGCGTGTGGCCAATGATCGTCTGAAGCTGGGCGCCTCGGTACGCTACGACAAAAACGAGAATTTCCAGGGGCAGATTTCACCACGGGCATTTGCGGTATTCAGCCTGGATCAGGAGCGCAAGCATAACATTCGTGCCTCCTACCAAACCGGTTTCCGCAACCCCGACACCCAGTCGCAGTTTATCGCCCTCGACCTAGGCCCGGCTACTCTGGTAGGCGGCACGCAAAAGAACCTCGATATGTACAGCCGCCAATTAAGCTTTGATCCGGCCAATGGCGATCCGGTGCCCACCCCCGTAACCTACAACATTTACGGCTCTACCCTGTACGACAATGCTTATACCGCTTCTTCGGTGGCAGCTTTCTCAGCCAGCGGCAATCCGGCCGATCTGGTACTGGCCGAAACCAAGCTGATACAGCCCGAGCAGGTGCAGGTGATTGAGGTCGGCTATAAAGGTATTTTTGCCAATAAGTTTTTTGTTGACTTCAACTTCTATCGCAACCGGTATACCAACTTCCAGTTGATCAACACGGTAGTGGTAGTGCCCGAGGAATTTGATGCCAGTAACCTCAACCCGGCCGATCCGACATCTGGGCTGGCAGCGCTGGCTTCGCAGTCGCTGGGCGGCCCCAAACTGGCCTATGCCTACCAGCTCTACACCAATGCCCCCGATCCGGTAACTTCGATAGGCATAGGCCTGGGACTGAGCTATCACTTCAACCGGGGCTATACCCTGAGCGGCAGCTACAACTATGCCGATTTCAGTCTTGACCCGCAGTCCAATCCTGACAATATACCCGGATTTAACACGCCCAATCACCGCTATAAAGTGCAATTTGGCAATCGCGAGGCCTTTGACAACTTCGGCTTCAATATTGCCTACCGCTGGTCGGATGAGTACTTCTGGACCGGTACTTTTGGCAACGGTACCGTACCGGCTTACTCATCGTTGGATATGCAGCTTAGCTACCGGCTCACCGGTTTGAAATCTGTACTCAAAGCAGGCGCCACCAACCTGCTGCATAAAGAATATGTACAGGCCTATGGCGCCCCTGCAATAGGTAGCATCTATTATTTATCGCTTACCTTTGATCAAATGTTTAATAAGTAAAACACTTGACATTCAATTATTAAAAAGCACCGGTGCTGCCGGTGCTTTTTTTGTGATTTATTGTGTAAATTTCATATCAAAAAAATATCATGCGCACAATCCTGTTGAGTTTCCTTATTCTCACCGGTCAGATAACCCTCGGGCAAACCACCCGGGTAGCCGGTAGGGTAACGGACGAAAAAGGCCAGTCGTTGGCCGGGGTAAGCATCGTAGTCAGCGGTACGGTAAACGGCACCATTACCAATCTGGACGGCCACTATAGCTTAACAGTAAAGCTGCCCCCTCCCATCACATTGGTTTTTTCTATGATAGGCTTCAGCAAACAAGAGGTAGTGGTGGAGGTGGCGGAGCTGGACAACCTGGATATCATACTAAAAGAAGAGCCGCTGGTGCTGGGGCAGGAAATTGTTGTTTCGGCCAGCCGGGTGGAGCAAAGCATTTTGGAGTCACCGGTATCGGTAGAAAAAATGGGTGTTCTGGCGATTGGCAATGCTGCCTCCGACTCCTACTACAAAAGTATCGCCAACCTGAAAGGGGTGGATATGACCACTAGCTCAATCAACTTTCAGGTGTTCAATGCCCGTGGCTTTAACTCCACCGGCAATACACGCTTTGTGCAATTGATAGATGGCATGGATACCCAGGCTCCGGCCCTAAATTTCCCTATCGGCAATCTCACCGGTCCCTCCGACCTCGATCTGGAAAGTATCGAGTTCATTCCAGGCGCCTCCTCGGCCTTGTACGGCCCCAATGCTTTCAACGGAATGCTGCTCATCACCAGCCGCAATCCGTTTGAGTACCAGGGCCTGAGCGCCTACTACAAACAAGGCTTCAACCATTTCGGTAATTCCAACCTGAACAGCCTCGACCCGCTGCTGAACCCCAGCAATCAGCCCCTTGGCCCCGGTAGTGTGCAGCCCATGTTTGAAGGTTCGCTGCGTTATGCCCGGGCTTTTAAAAACAGGTTCGCCTTTAAGGTAAATTTTACTTTCAGCAAGGCCACCGACTGGTACGGCACCTCGCTAAACGACCGCAACTTTCTGTCGCAGCCGGCCGGTCTTGACTTTAACCCCGGTGCCGACCGCCTGCACGCCTATGGCGATGAGGTGGCGCTGAGTCTGGGCCTGCTGGCCGCCAATCCGGCCTTTAGTGCCCTGGCCGCCCAACTGGGCCTTGACGCCCGCCAGTTGCCCAACGTAGTAGTGTCGCGCACACCCTATGCCGAGGAGTATCTGGTAGATTATAATGCCAAAAACCTGAAAGGCAGTGCCGGCCTGTACTACCGCCTCAACAACAAGCTGGAACTCTCCTACAACTACATTGCCGGCTTCGGTACTACAGTATATACCGGAGTACAACGTTATTCGCTGGCCAATTTCAATATTCAGCAGCACAAGCTGGAGCTGCGCTCCCCCGATTTCTTCGTCAGGGCTTACGGCACCTTTGAAAATTCGGGTGACTCCTATATTGCCGATCTCACCGGCATCATGATCAACGATGCCTGGCAGGATAATGAAACCTGGTTCGGGATTTACGGCCTCACCTATCTATTGGCCACCCAGAGCGGCTCAGACCCGCAACTGGCGCATACCCTGGCCCGCAATGCGGCTGACCAGGGGCGCTTTGAGCCCGGCAGTACCGAATTCGAACAGGCCAAGCGCCAGGCCCGCAGCCAGGTAGTGCCCAACGGGGCGCGCTTTGCCGACCAGTCGCAGATGTTTCATCTGGAAGGACAGTACAACCTGAGCAATCGGCTGGGTTTTATGGAGTTACTCACCGGAGCCAGCTACCGCTTGTACCGGCTGCGCTCCAACGGCACCATCTTTGCTGATACCCCCGGCCACCCGATCACCATCTCCGAATACGGGGCTTTTGTGCAAGGTGGCAAAGCCTTGCTGCACAACAAGCTTAAGCTGCTGGCCTCGCTGCGTTTTGATAAAAATGAGAATTTCCGTGGCCAGTTAAGTCCGCGCCTATCGGCCGTAGTGAAGCCGGCCCGTGACCACAACATCCGACTGTCGTTCCAGACCGGCTTTCGCAACCCCACCACCCAGGGTCAGCATATCGACCTGAATGTAGTAGCCGCCCGCCTGATCGGAGGACTAGACTATTACCGGCAGAAGTACAATATATTTGAAAACGCCTACTCGGCCCGGTCGGTGGAGGCCTTTATCGATGCGGTGGCTGCCACGGGTGACCCACTGCAAATCGGCAACCCGGAGATACTCGGCCTGCTGGAGCAGGTAACCGGAGCCCCGGAGCTCAAGCCCGAAAAAGTTACCTCCTTTGAAGTTGGCTACAAGAGCCTGATCAACAATAAATTATTGATTGACCTGGCGGTTTATTACAACCTGTACCGGGATTTTATTACCCAAATACAGGTACGTAAGGCCGGGGGTGCCATCATCATTCCGCAGGGCACCAGCAACGACCCCAATGATGCCAACTACTGGGGCTACCATCCGCTTACCGAACAAAACATTCGCAATGCCCAGTTGCTGCTTACCCCTATTACCACCCCGGGGAAAGAAAACACCTTCCAGACCTACACTAATTTTGAGCAACGGGTAACGGCAGGTGGCCTGGCCCTGGGGCTGGACTACAACTTGGGTAAGGGCTTTGTAATCAGTGGCAACTACAACTGGAACCGTCTGATACAAGGGCTGGGGCCTGATTTCCTCAACGACTTCAACACCCCGGAGCATAAGTACAACCTGAGCCTGAGCAACCGCAAGCTGGCCGAGCGCTGGGGCTTCAACATCACCTGGCGCTGGCAGTCGGCCTTTCGCTGGGAGGCCGGCTTCGGGCGGGGTGATGTGCCGGCTGTAGGCACCCTCGATGCCCAGGTGAACTACCGGCTGCCGGCTTATTTCACCACGATCAAGGCAGGTGGCAGCAACATCCTGAACCAGCGCTATGTGCTGAGCTATGGCGGCCCTACGCTGGGGGCTATCTATTACATTACCATCACCTTTGAAAACCTGTTGAAATGAGCAAAAAGATATTGTTGCTTCTGATCGCCCTGGTGGCCTGTACCTACCGGTTTCCCGACCTGAATAATACACCGCACCCCGGCAAGGCCGACTTTACCAAGGTAATTGCCATTGGCAACTCGCTGACGGCCGGCTATGCCAATGGCGCCCTCTACGATCAGGGCCAGCAAAACAGCTATGCCAATATCATTGCCGGGCAGATAAACCAGGTAACACCTATCACCTTCAACCAGCCGGAAATCAACGCTCCCGTGGGCTATCTGGGCACCGACAGCAGTGGCACCATCCTGGGGCGGCTGCATCTGGTGAATCCTCAGCAACCCGTGCCGGTGCCCATCGTGCCGGGCGACCCGTTTGATGAATCTTATGATGGCGATAAAAACCAGCTCAACAACTTCGGAGTGCCGGGCATGCGGCTGGTAGATGTGATGAAAGCAGGCTATGCTTTGGAGAACCCCTATTATAAACGTTTTGCCCTGGACATCAACAACGGCAGTGTGCTGGACGATGCACTGGCGGCACAAGCCAGCTTTTTTATCTTCTGGCTGGGCAACAACGATGTGCTGGGCTACGCCATCAGTGGCGCCAGCGGCAACGCCAATGGTGATGGCAGCCAGCGCGATGACCTGATTAGTGCAGATTTATTTGCCGACACCTACCAGGCAGTACTGGACAAGCTGATGGCCGAAAAGCGCCAGGGCGTGGTGATAAACATCCCTCCGGTTATGGAGATACCATTTTTCACTACTTTGTCCTATAATTTTATTCATTTCAATACAGCCGAAGCAGCCGACAGCGCCCTGGTGGCCCAGCTAAACCAACAATACGATGCTTATAATGCCGGCCTGTTACAAGCTTACAATCAGGGGCTGCTCAGCGAAGAAGAGTATAACAACCGGCAGATTCTTTTTGCCGATGGCGACAACGGCCTGGTAATAGAAGATGAATACCTAACCGATCTGA
>WFNR01000172.1 GCA_015488485.1 Cyclobacteriaceae bacterium
AACATTGACTGAATTGTGTACCTTTGTTCAAAGGTTAGCTGCTTGTATGGTATCATGCGGCAAATCTTTAAATTTCTGGGATTTTTCCCTACCGCCCATGGGCGGTAGGGAAATCCCTTAAAGATTCGCACTAGCAATTGAATCTAGTTATGACAACCCAATCATCCCATAAAGCCGGCTTCGTGAGCATCATCGGCAAGCCCAATGTAGGCAAATCAACCTTGATGAACCAACTGGTGGGCGAGCGCCTGGCCATTGTTACCTCCAAGGCGCAGACTACCCGCCATCGTATTATGGGTATTATTTCGGGCGATAATTTCCAGGTCATATACTCCGACACCCCCGGCATCATTAAGCCGAAGTACAAAATGCACGAACACATGATGCATTTTGTCACCGCCTCGCTCAGCGATGCCGATGTGGTGCTGTTTGTGACCGATTTGTATGAGAAGTACGATGATGAGTTGCTGGCCCGCCTGCGCAGCATCAAGTCCCCGGTTATTCTGGTGCTTAACAAAACGGACCTCGCCAAAGGCAGCCAGGCGGAGGATAAGCTCAACTATTGGCTGGAAGTTTTCACTCCGGCAGCTTCCATCATGGTATCGGCCCTGACCGGAGCCAATCTGGCCGAGCTGTTCGCCCTTATCCTGGAGCACCTGCCCGAGCATCCGCCTTATTTTCCCAAAGATGCCCTTACCGACAAGCCGGAGAAGTTTTTTGTAGAAGAGATCATCCGCGAAAAGATATTTTTGCATTACAAGCAGGAGGTGCCTTATAGCACCCAGGTAGTAGTGGAGTCGTTCAAAGAGGACGACAAGATTATCCGTATCCGGGCCGAGATATTTGTGGAGCGCAGGAGTCAGAAAGGCATCCTGATAGGCAAGGGCGGCATGATGCTGAAAAAGATAGGCATAGAAGCCCGCCAGGACCTGGAAAAGTTTTTTCAGAAACAGGTACACCTGGAAACCTTTGTAAAGGTGGCCGAAGACTGGCGCAAAAAAGAACGACAACTAAAAAGATTCGGCTATTAGCGTATGGCAAATGTAGTGGCAATAGTAGGGCGCCCGAATGTGGGCAAATCCACCTTGTTTAACCGCCTGATAGAGCAGCGGGCGGCTATTATGGATGATGAAAGCGGGGTGACACGCGACCGCCACTATGGTGTGGCCGAGTGGAACGGCAAGACCTTTACGGTGGTGGATACCGGAGGGTATGTAAGCGGCTCGGACGATGTATTTGAGGGCGCCATTCGTCAGCAGGTAAAGCAGGCGCTGGCCGAGGCATCGGTAATTGTGTTTATGGTAGATGTACGCGATGGCCTCACCGGTCTGGACAAGGACTTCAGCCATGTGCTGCGCGAGCTGGATAAGCCGGTGTTTATCGCGGCCAACAAGGCCGACAATGCCCAGCTTACCCACCTTACCGGAGAGTTTTACGCCCTCGGTTTCGAGCATATCTATCCGGTATCGGCCGTCAATGGCTCCGGCACGGGCGATCTGCTCGATGCCATAACCGCAGCCCTGCCCGAAGAGGCGGTGCCCACCCATGACGACCTGCCGCGTATTGCCATCCTGGGGCGCCCCAATGCCGGCAAGTCTTCTTTTCTGAATACCCTGGTGGGCGAAGAGCGCAGCATCGTAACCGATGTGGCCGGTACTACTCGCGATGCCATCGATACGCGCTACAACCTGTTCGGCAAAGACTTTATCCTGACCGATACGGCCGGCATACGCAAAAAATCCAGGGTCAAGGACAGTCTGGAGTTTTATTCGGTGTTGCGCGCCCTGCAGGCCCTGCAAAACAGCGATGTGTGTATTATCATGATTGATGCCACCCGTGGCCTGGAAAGCCAGGATATCAACATTATCCATTTGGCCGACAAGTATGGCAAAGGCATGGTACTGATGGTGAACAAATGGGACCTGGTGAAAAAGGACACCCATACGGCCGAAGAAATGAAGAAAACCTTTGCCGCCCGTCTGGGTGATTTGAATTATATTCCTGTGGTTTTTGCCAGTGTGCTCACCCGGCAGCGCATATTCAAGGCCATAGAAAAAGCTATAGAAGTGTATGAAAACCGGCAGCGCAAAATACCTACCTCCAAACTCAATGAAGTGATGCTGCCGGCCATTGAAAAGAATCCGCCACCGGCTACCAAAGGCAAATACATAAAAATTAAGTACGTAACCCAACTGCCGGTAGTGCCCCCCTCGTTTGCCTTTTTTTGCAACCTGCCACAATACGTAAAAGCCCCGTATAAGCGCTATCTGGAAAACCAGTTAAGGCAAAACTTTAAGCTGGAAGGGGTGCCGGTGCGAATTTTTTTGAGAAAAAAATAATATTTAAAAATTGCATAATTCCAATTATTATTGGAGATTTGGTAGCGAACACTAATTCTAACCTAACTATTTACCATTATGCGTAAACTATTCACACTATTACTGGCTATTGGCTTTATCTTCGGTATGACTGCCTGTGGTGGTTCTTCCGATTCATCTGCCGAAGAATCTGGTACCGATCAGGCTACTGAGCAGCCGGCAGAAAATGCCGAGGCTACTGAAGCTACTGAGGCAGAACACCCGGAAGGAGCAGAGCACCCTGAGGGAGAAGAGCATCCTGAGGCTGACTCTACCGCTACCGATGACGGTGGTGCCGGTGATGAAGCACAGCAAGAGGCCGGAGAAGGCCAAATGTAAAAAAGACTAAAAGTCAAGGTAGCCTTGTGAGGAAGCTCGCAAGGCTATTTTTTTATGGTAAAATTTTTAGAAAAACTACCCCCTGCCGCCCGGTCGTATGTCGGGCAATTGCTGCAGCAGTACGATTTTGCCTTGCGGCTGACGCGCAATCGTACTTCCAAGCTGGGCGACTACCGCTACCATCGGCATAGCGGGCGGCATACCATTACCCTCAATCGCGACCTGAATCCCTATCGCCTGCTGCTTACCTTTATGCATGAGCTGGCTCATTTGATTGTCAGCGAAGAACACCCGCATAGGGTGCGCCCCCACGGGGTGGAGTGGCAAGCGGCTTTCAGGCGCCTTATGCAGCCCTTGCTGGAACCGCAGGTGTTTCCCGAGCCCTTATTGGCAGAGTTGGTGCGCCACATGCGCAAGCCACGGGCGGCAGCAGGTGCCGATCCGGCTCTTTGGCAGGCACTGGCGGCTTACGATATACAAGATGAAAAGCAGCCCCTGCAGCAACTGCCTGCAGGAGAGAGGTTTATCTTTCGCCAGCGACTTTATGAGAAAATAAAACTACGCAGAACACGGGTCTTGTGCCGTGAAGTGGCTAGCGGCCGCCTTTACCTGATACCGGGCATCATAAAAGTGGAAGCAGTGGGCGGGTAGGGCTTTTCACGGTGGGGAGGATTTATAATAAAACCCGCATAGCACGGCCGGGCATAAGGCGCATTATGGTTATCTTTGCTGCAAAACAATAAGCATGAAAAAATATGATGTATATGGTATCGGCAATGCCCTTGTAGATACCGAGTTTGAGGTGGATGACAGCTTTTTTAGCCGCCACCAGGTGGAGAAAGGCGTGATGACCCTGGTGGATGACCAGCGCCAGGATTATCTGGTGCGGGCAATTGATAGTGCCACCATCAAACGCCAAAGCGGGGGATCGGCCGCCAATACCGTGATAGCCGTCAACCAGTTTGGCGGCAGTTCTTTTTATTCATGCAAGGTAGCCAACGATGACTACGGCCATTTTTATATGAACGACCTGAGGCGCAACGGGGTGCATACCAACCTCAATGGCGATGAGCTGCCGGCCGGTACCACTGGTAAATGTCTGGTAATGGTTACCCCGGATGCCGACCGCACCATGAACACCTACCTGGGTATTTCGGCCAGCCTCGATGCCGGAGTGCTGCGTGAAGAGGCCCTGGCAGCTTCGCAATATCTCTACCTGGAAGGCTACCTGGTAACCAGCGAACTGGGCGTAGAAGCCATGTTGGCTGCCCGCCAAATGGCGGCCGAGCACGGGGTGCGTACGGCTATCACCCTTTCCGACCCCAGCATTGTGGAGTTTTTTAAGCCGCAGTTCGAAAAGGTAATCGGTAGTGGGGTGGATATGCTTTTTTGCAACGAAGAAGAAGCCCTCACCTATACCGACTCGGAAACCCTGCTGGAGGCCCGTGAAAAATTGAAATTTGTGGCCAAAAATTTTGCTATTACCCTGGGTAAGAATGGCGCCACCATTTTCGATGGCGATACTTTTGTAGATATAGAGTCTTTTCCGGTACAAGCCATTGATACCAATGGGGCGGGCGATATGTTTGCCGGGGCCTTTCTCTATGCCATTACCCATGGTCATTCCTATGCCGGAGCCGGTAAAATGGCCAGCCTGGCGGCCTCAAGAGTGGTGGCCAAATTCGGCCCGCGGCTGGAGCAGCACCAGGTTGAAGAAGTAAAAAAACATTTGGCAGCACTCGGTAGTATGTAGATTTTTGTGTTAACAACTATATTATTTCTGGTTTTTTCTTATCTTGCCGGCTAATTAATCTGTTTTATTAAAATCAACAAGAATGAAACAAGTAAGCCTATTGCCGGCAATGATTTTCTTTATCGTTGCCAATGCCTGGTCACAGGAGGGGCGTATCAAATTTGTTGAATACGACCTCGACAACGGCCTGCATGTTATTCTGCACCAAGATAATACGGTGCCGATCGTAAATGTTTCCGTTTTGTACCACGTAGGTTCCAAAAACGAACCTCCGGGGCGTACCGGTTTTGCTCATTTCTTCGAGCACCTGATGTTTGAAGGCTCGGAAAATATTGGGCGGGGTGAGTACATGAAGATCATTGAGCGTGCGGGCGGTCAGCTCAATGCCAATACCTCGCAAGACCGCACCTTTTACTTCGAAACCATGCCTTCCAACCAGTTGGAGCTGGCGCTCTATATGGAATCGGAGCGTATGCTGCATGCCAAAATCGATTCGGCCGGTATCGCCACCCAAAAGGAGGTGGTAAAAGAAGAAAAGCGCCTGCGCATCGACAACCAGCCCTATATGAGTTTTCAGGAAAAGATGTTTGCCGCAGCTTACAAAGGCACGGCTTATGAGTGGATACCTATCGGCTCTTTCGAAGACATAGATGCAGCCACCGAGCAGGATTTTGTTGATTTTTACCACACTTTTTACGTGCCCAACAATGCCACCCTGGTAGTGGCCGGTGATATCGACATGGAGCAAGCCAAGGGCTGGATTGCCAAATATTTCACCGAAATACCACGTGGCAGCAAAGAAATTCCCCGGCCGGCTATTACAGCCCCCGATCTGGGTGGCGAGGTGCGTGAAACGGTGTTCGACAATATACAGCTACCGGCTGTGATGTATGGCTATCGTATGCCGCCCAAAGGCACCCCAGACTACTACGCCTTGCAAATACTTACTACCTTGCTGGCAGGTGGAGAGAGCTCGCGTTTTAACAAGAAACTGGTAGATGAGGATGAACTGGCGGCCGTGATGTTTGCCTTTCCGTATGCCCTTGAAGATGGCGGCCTGTTTATTGCCATTGGTCTGGCTAACGTGGGGGTAAACCCCGAAGATCTGGAAAAAGGCATGCAAGCGGAGATAACCAAAGTGCAGCAGGAATTGATCAGCGAGCAAGAGTATCAAAAGCTGCAAAACCAGATGGAGAATGACTTCGTGTCAAGCAATTCTACCATGGCCGGTATTGCCGAGAGCCTGGCTGACTACCATGTGTACTTTGGCGATGCCAACCTGATTAACAGCGAGCTTGAGCGCTACCGTAAGGTAACCCGCGAAGATATACAGCGGGTAGCCCAAAAATACCTGGTGGAGGACAACAGGGTTACCCTGTATTATTTGCCGCAGTCGGCCCGCGAACAACCGCAGGATGCCGAAGTGCAGAAAGAAGGTAACCAATAACCTGAAGTATTCATGAAAACGATGCAAACCATGAAAAAGATATATATTATTTTGCTTACTATGGGACTGGCTGTCAGTGGCTTGGCCCAGGTAGATCGCTCCAAACTGCCCGAGCCGGCTCCGGCCCGGGAGCTCAAAATAGGGGATTACGAGACGTTTGAGCTGAAAAACGGCTTAAAAGTTTTTTTGGTAGAAAACCATAAGTTGCCACGTGTTACTTTCCGGTTGGTGCTCGACCGGCAGCCGGTAAAAGAAGGCGATAAGGCCGGCTATCTGAGTATGGTGGGGCAGATGCTGCGCAGAGGTACTACTACTCGCAGCAAAGAACAATTGGATGAGGAAGTGGA
>WFNR01000173.1 GCA_015488485.1 Cyclobacteriaceae bacterium
AGCCAGGCCAGCGGCAACAGAACTATTTGCGAAAACTTCATGCGGGGCTGTGAATACCTTGCAAAATAGCAACAAATTTTACTACCCGTAGCAATCCGTAGTATTTGTTTTGTATTTTCAAGCAGCAAATCGTTTTCTTTGAACAGAAAACTTAGATATGTCTAAAATACAGGATGTTGTTACGTACATGCAGCAGGTAGCTCCGCCTGCCTTGCAGGAAAGCTATGATAATGCCCAATTGCTTACCGGCCAGCCCGACAGCAAAGTTCAGGGCCTGCTAATTACCCTTGACTGTACCGAAGAGGTGGTAGATGAGGCTATTGCCCTGGGAGCCAACCTGATAGTGGCGCATCATCCGGTCATTTTCGGGGGGCTTAAAAAACTTACCGGCAGCAATTATGTGGAGCGCACCATCATCAAGGCCATCAAGCATGATGTAGCCATTCTGGCCGTGCACACTAACCTGGACAAGGTAATTCCCGGGGTAAGTCATCATCTGGCCGGCCGTATCGGCCTGCAAGGCATACGCGTGCTACAACCCGAGCGTAACCTGCGCAAACTGGTTACCTTCATCCCCACAGAGCATACCCGTCAGGTGCTCGACAGCCTGCACGCAGCCGGAGCCGGCAATATCGGCAACTACAGCGAGTGTAGCTTTAAGATCACCGGCAAAGGATACTTCAAACCCAACGAAGCCGCCAACCCGGCCATCGGGCAAAAGCATGTGCGGGAAGAGGTAACGGAAGACCGGGTAGAGGTAATATATCCGGCCTACCTGTCGGGTGCTATCCTGTCGGCCCTGCGCTCGGCACACCCTTACGAAGAAGTGGCTTACTATGAGACCGAGCTAACCAACGCCAACCAGGAAAACGGTCTGGGGGCTGTGGGTGAGCTACCCGAACCAATGAGCACAGAGGCCTTTTTACAGCACCTGCAAAGCAGCCTTGACCTGTCTTGCATCAGACATACACCATTCTCAGGCGAGATAAAGAAAGTGGCCGTCTGTGGTGGCAGCGGAACCTTTCTTTTGGGTGCTGCACGGGCGGCCGGTGCCGATGCCTACGTAACGGCCGATGTGAAATATCATGAGTTTTTCGATGCCGAAAATCAACTGCTGTTTTGCGATATTGGCCATTATGAAAGTGAGGTGGGCACAAAAGATTTGCTCTATGATTTGTTAAGCAAAAAATTCACTAATTTTGCACTTCATTTATCAAAAGTGATAACCAATCCGATACGATATTTTTATTAAAAATACATTAACCAATTATGATAGCTGAGAAACTAGCGCTGCTCGTAAAACTGCAAGATATTGATTCACGCATAGACGCCATCAGGAAAGTAAGAGGCACCCTGCCGGATGAAGTGAAAGACCTGGAAGATGAGATAGCCGGCTACCAAACCCGCATCAGCAAGTTTGAAGCACAGATAGCCGATTTTGAGCAGGAAATAGAAGACAAGAAAAAAGTCATCAAGGAATCAGAGGCGCTGATAAAGAAATACGAAGAGCAACAAATGAATGTGCGCAACAACCGCGAGTTTGATGCCATCACCAAAGAGATGGAATTACAACAGCTCGAAATCCAGGTTGCCGAAAAGCGCATTAAAGAGGCCTATGCCAACATCGAGGCCAAGAAAGAAGAAGTAGAGGCCACCAAAGAGAAAGTTAAGGAACGTGAGGCAGACCTGAAAGCCAAGAAAGAGGAATTGGACAGCTTGCTGGCCGAGAGCGAAGCCGAAGAAGCCAAGCTGGAAAAAGAGCGCGCCAAGGCTGCCAAGGCCGTGGAGGAGCGCCTGTTGCTGGCCTATGAAAAGCTGCGTAAAAATGCCCGCAATGGGCTGGCCGTGGTTTCGGTACAACGCAACGCCTGTGGCGGCTGCTTCAACATTGTTCCCCCACAGCGCCAGGTAGATATCCGCGAAAAGAAAAAAATCATCGTCTGCGAGCACTGCGGCCGCATTCTGGCTGATGTAATAGCCGAACCCGAAGCCGAAAAGCCCAAGCGTAGAACTTCGCGTAAGAAGAAGGCATAATAGCAGGAAGTCTGAGGACAGAAGACAGAAGTCTGAGGCCGAAAGACGGACGGTTCTCAGACCTGCTATCCCCAAGCCTAACCGCAGAGGGCACAAAGCGGGAATGCGTACATGCGGATTATAGCCGGAAGCCCGCCTGCTGTCGGGCAGGCTTGAAGCGGGCAGACATCCCCTTCAGGGGAACGAGGGGGCGCGTGGGGGCAGAATACTGTGGGCTCCAAGCCAAAAAGTGATTGATCCCCGGACTTGTTCCTGTCTGCCCATGCCCGAGGCAGGCGACAAGGCAGGCACGGAGACCGGTATTTCTGTATTTGAGAACCTGGCTTTGAGAACCTGGCTTCGAGAGCCTCAGCCATATGCCTTCGAGAACCTCAGGCAGTTCAGGCAGTACAGGCAGAACAGGCAGTACAGCCAGATGACTTCGGGCACCTTGCTACGAGTCCCCAGCAAATTCAGGCAGTGCAGGCAGTACAGCCGATTCAGCCAGATCAGACGGTTTAGCCAGCTACTTCAGTGATCATAAGCTGTGATAGGGCTTTTTGCTATTTCGCAGAAAGATTAGTACGTTTTCAATATGTAAGCGAAAATCTGGTTGCTCTTTATCAAAAGTGACTGATAAATGCTTAAATTGCCCGCTTAATCAACTTATCTTATTGCAATAAAATGAAAAGAAGTGGTTTTTCTTTACTCCTGATGCTGGCTATGATAGTCGGTGCCGGCACCCCTCCTTTGCAGCAGCAAATCAACAAGCTGGTAGCCGAAGACCTTGATTATCTGCTTGCCTTTTACAAAACCCGGCACCAAAATCCCGAGATCTCCTTACAGGAAAAAGAGACAGCCGCCACCCTGGCCAACGAATTGCGCAAGACAGGTTTTGAAGTAACTGAAAACTTTGGTGGTTACGGGATTGTTGGCATCTACAAAAACGGCCGGGGACCTACTATTCTTTACCGTACCGATATGGATGCCCTACCCATTAACGAACAGACCGGTTTGCCCTACAAAAGCCAGCTCACCACCTTGTACAACGGCCAGGAAACCGGCACCATGCATGCCTGTGGCCATGATATGCACATGACCTCCTGGTTGGGTACAGCCAGGGCTATGGTAAAATTGAAAGACAAATGGCACGGTACCTTGATGCTGATTGGCCAGCCTGCCGAAGAAATAGGTGCCGGGGCACGAATGATGTTGGAAGCCGGATTGTATCAAAAGTTTGGGGTACCGGATTACGGACTGGGCCTGCATTGCAGCCCCACCATAGAAACCGGTAAAATAGGCATTGGCAAAGGCTACACCATGGCCACCACCGAAAGTGTGGATATCATTGTAAAAGGTGTAGGTGCTCATGGCGCTGCCCCCCACATGTCTATCGACCCGGTAGTAACTGCCAGCATGATGGTAATGGAACTGCAGACCATCGTCAGCCGTAACCTCAAGCCTACCCAGTCAGCTGTGGTAACGGTAGGTGCTATACAGGGGGGTATCAAACACAACATAATTCCCGATAAGGTTACCCTGAAGCTTACTGTTCGCACTTTTGATGAAGAGGTACGTCAAATGGTGCACAAGCGTATCGAGGAAATTGCCTACGGTGTGGCCAAAGCCAGTGGCGTGCCCGATGATCTGCTGCCTGAAATCAAGTTTCCGGAAGAGTTCACCCCGGCTAACTACAACAACGAGCAACTGGTAGATGACATTACCGCTGCTGCCAGCCGGGCCATCGGTAGCGAAAATGTGGAATATGCCGAACCGCAAATGGTTGGTGAAGATTTTGCCATGTATGGCCATACGCCCGAAAAAGTACCTACTGTACTATACTGGCTGGGTACTGCTCCAATTGAGCGCCTGCAATCAGGCAATATTCCGGGATTACACTCGCCTTATTATTATCCCGTGCCTGAGACCAGCCTGCAAACAGCCATCCGGGTGAATACCCGCACCTTAATAGAGCTGTTTGGCAAAAAGCAATGAGCCCCTATTCTATATCCGGCCAGGCCGCTTTGAAATGGTCAAGCCGCTCGCCAGCCAGGGTGCGGTAGCCGGCCATGGCATCGGCTGTGAGGCAGCTATGCACGGGTAATATGGCTATTACATCACCGATCCGAATGTTGTCGAACTGCTGCTGCGTAACCTGCAACACGCCATGCTCCTGTGAAATAGCCTTGAGGGAGCAGCCTGGCCAGGGTGCCGACCAGCCGTTGGACGTTAGGGTGGCTGGCAAGCCATAGACGGTTTTGTTCAACTCCGGCCATAATATTTGCTCCTTACTCAGATGCACGGCCCCACCGTAAAGAATGATTTCCTGTCGGTCGGCATTTTTGCCCACCACCGGACAAGCCAGGGCTACGGCTATATCATTTAAGCTACAGCTACCGATAGCCACTTGCATCAAATCATAAAACACAAAATTGCCGGGGTGCAGGCTATTCAAGGCACCAAAATCATCTACCGCGCTGGCCCCCGGAGTATCGCCTGCCGCTAACTGCGGGCTGGCATAGGCAAAGCGCTGCTGCAAGTCGAACAAGATATGCGCGGAACGCTTGAAGATATCCTGTATTTGTTGCCGGTCGTGGGCCTGATAGGTATGACCGAAGTGACTGTAAAAACCGGCAAACCGGTGCTGCGACTGCTTAATGGCCGCAATTAATTCACTTATCAAATGATAGTCATCAGCTGCTACTCCGGAACGCTTGCCACCGGTATCTATCTCAATGTAAACCCGGGTAAACACTTCTACCTGGTCGGCCAATACCTTGATATGCTGTGGATCCGTGACAAGGAGCGATAACGCCACCCGGGCCGCCAGGTCAGCCACTTCTTTTGTCTCTCTGATATTAAAAGGAAAGGCAATGGTAATCTGTTGCCAGCCGTCCTCAGCAAAATATTGGGCCATCGCTACCGATGATACATTGATGTGCTTAATACCGGCCTCGGCAAACCAGCGGCCTATCTGCCGTGATTGGTGCGTCTTGAAGTGCGGCACCAGCTCCAGACCGGCTGCCTGTGTTTTGGCCACCATACGTTGGATATGCTGGCGGGCCAGGGCTTCATTTACCAATAATACCGGGCGCTTGATAGTTGATATCATAAATTATTGTTGCTGATAAACAATACGGCCGTCCAGCACCGTCATCACCACTTCGGTTTGCAGAATCTCTTCTGCAGGTATGGTCATGATATCCTTACTGAAGACCGTAAAATCGGCTGCCTTACCGGGCTCAATCGAACCTTTATAATCCTCGGTAAATTCACCGTAGGCAGCATCAAGTGTATAAGAGCGTAGCGCCTGCTGGCGCGTCATCTTCTCTTCAGGCTCATAACCACCAGGCGGGGTGCCGGCCAGGGTTTGACGGGTAACCGAGGCATAAAACGAAGCCAATGGATTGATCGGTTCTACCGGCACATCGGTGCCATTGGTTACCACTGCTCCGTTTTGCAACAACGACTGCCACATATAGGCGCCCTCCTTAATGCGCTTTTCACCCAGCCGCTCTATGGCCCAGGGGCGGTCGCTGCTCATGTGAATGGCCTGCATGGCGGCTATAACACCCAGCTTGCCAAAGCGTGGTATATCATCAGGATGCAGATGCTGGGCATGCTCTATGCGATAGCGCGGGTCGGTTACCTCAGGGTGCTTCTCAAAGGCCGCCTCATAGCGGTCGAGGACCTCGCGGTTGGCCCGGTCGCCAATGGCGTGCGAGCACACCTGGAAGCCATACTGCAGGCCTTTGTCGGCTACCTCCGATACAAAGTCCATCGAAATGGTGGGGGCACCGTAGTGGCCGGGGCGGTCGCTATAAGGCTCCAGCAGCCAGGCACCCCGCGAGCCCAGCGCCCCATCGCAATTGAGCTTGATAGCCCGGACGGTAAGCATGTGGTTGACACTATCTATCAGTGGGCCGCGCTGATACCACTCATCCAGAAGTGCAGGATCGCGACCGGTGAGCATCACGTAGAGGCGCACCTCCAGTTGGCCCCTCTTCTGTGCCTGGCGGTACAGGGCGATGGTCTCCCGGCCCACTCCGGCATCGTGAAAGCTGGTGATACCATTGCGTTGGCAGGCTGCTACGGCCAGTTCAAAAGCACGCTGGCGCTGGGCATCGGTAGGTGGCGGTATATGACGGGCGATAACCCCCTGAGCTGTTTCGGTAAAAATACCGGTAGGGTTGCCCATCGCATCACGGATAATCTCCCCTCCGCTAATGTTTTGTTGCAAGGCCTCTACCGACAAGGGGTTGACCCCGGCTATCGACATGGCTTTGGCATTGGCAAAGGCAGCATGACCGCTGGCATGGCGCAAAAAGACGGGATTGTCGGGCGATACGGCACTGAGCTTATCGTGTGTCTGAAAACCTTTTACCATGACATCAGGTTGTGGTTGCCACTTGCTTTGGTGCCAACCGCGGCCGGTAATCCACTGCCCCGGCTCGGCCTTGGCCACCGCCTGTGCTACGCGCTCTACCAATTCGTCATAGCTTTTCACATCCAGCAAGTTAAGCTCCAACTCGCTCATGCCCAAACCCATAAAATGACCGTGCGACTCGATAAAACCGGGGGTCATGGTATGGCCCTGCAGGTCTATTTGCCGGGTGCTGTCGCTGATATAGGCTGACAGCGCCTGGCGCTCACCGGCAAAGATGATGCGGCCATCCTTTACCGCCACCGCCTCGACCACAGGCGGATCGGCTACCGTATAGATGGTACCATTGAAAAATACCATATCGGCAGCCGGTTTTTGTGAGCCGGTGCAGGCCAACATCAGCGCCAATCCGGCCAAGGCAAATAATTGTTTCAGCTTCATCGTAGTAATTATTTTGGCAAGAACATTTATCTTCATCCCCGATTTAGGAACAACACAATCAAATTTAATTTAAATAATACAGGAATGCGTAAGGCGATTATCATTATTATACTAATGGCGGCCGGCTGGTCACGGCCAGCCCAGGCCCAGAATATGGGCGTTTCATTTTCATTCTTTTTTCCTAAAAACGGCTATTTCTCCATACCGGTAAGTCCGTTTTCCATAAGGGGGGTGGGCTTTAATATCACCAACAATCTGGCTATCGAAAGCGGGGGCTCGCTCTACCTGATGTCGGGCATGAACATCTCCGACCTGCCCTTTGAGTCCAGGCAACCGCTGATGGGGCCTATCTTCAACATTATGGTGCCGCTCGAACTCGTACTGCAATTCGGTACCCGCGATTTTGAAGTGCGTTTTAAGGGGGGCGGTTTTGCTTTTTACAATTTCAGCTCCAAAATCAACTATGGTAATATGGACCGGGCACTGGCGCGTTTTTATAATTTTACCATTGCCAACAGCGAGCTGGATTTTGACAATAAGATAGGCCTGGGCTATGAGTTCGGCCTGGAATATATTCAGTATTTCAACCGTAACTTTGGCATTACGATAGGTGCCAATTACTACATAGGAGGAGCCAAACTCAATCTACGCGGTCAGGTAACGGGCAGCAACCCCGGTAGCGATCCGGTGAGCACGTTGATCCAGTATCCCGATGCACGACTCGATTATACCGGTTTGGAAATCTCGCTCGGCATTTTGTTTGGCGGCTGATGAAATTATAAAGATGGTATGATCACCGTGAAAGTGGTGCCCCTTTCATACTCCGACTCCACTTCTATGCGGCCTTCCATTTTAAGTACACTCTCCTTGGCAATATACAGGCCCAGCCCCGAGCCGTTGCCGGAATCGGTAGCCCGGTAGAACATTTCAAATATCTTTTCTTTACGGTCGGGCAGAATACCTATGCCATTGTCGGATATCTTTATTTCAGCAAATGAATCGGTTACCCTGATATTGATATCGATGCGTGGATCGGAAATGTACATTTTGCGATAGCGGTAGGCATTGGAAATCAGGTTGCTTAGGACAATTTTGAGGCGGGTACGATCGGTAGTAATTTTCGTTTTCTTTGTAGAAGTGATATTGACCTGCACCAGACCTTGTGAGTCGAGGTACGACAAGTCATCAAGTATTTCTTCCACCAGTTCTTTGATGTCCACTTCTTCCGCTTCTACCTGCAGGCGCACATTGCGCGAGTAATTGATAATATCACGGATAAAATTATCGAGCTTAAGTACACTCTTTTCAATCTTCTCCATGTAAAGAGGCAAATTGCCCGAGTCGCGGTCTATCTTGGATACATTGATAAGCCCCAGAATTGATGCCAATGGAGCCCGTAAGTCATGAGAAACACTATAAACAAAGCTATCGAGCTCGGTATTCAGCTTACGCAGCTCTTTATTCTTTTCTTCCACCACCCTTATCCGTATCCAATAGATAATAAAAGCCACCAGCAATAAGATGAGCACCATAACCAGAATAAACAGGCGTGACTGGTAAAAATACGGAGCAATGCTAAGCTCAACAGTAGCCGGCACTTCATTCCAGACACCATCGTTGTTAGCAGCCATTACTTCAAAAACAAAATTACCATCTGGTAGGTTCATATAGTTGGCCTCATATACATTGCCCACTTCGTTCCAGTCTTTTTCAAAACCGCGCAAGCGATAGCGAAAATGTATTTTGCCGGGCGCATAATAGCTCAAAGCCGTATATTTAATAGTAAGGCGCTGGGCCCCCGGGCCTATCTCAATCACCTCTTTGTCGCCCTCTACCGGCACGCCATCTACCAGTACCTCTTTGATAAAAACCGGGGGCTCACGCAGATTTACCAGTATATTGTTTGGGTCAACCACCGACACACCCCCTGAAGTTGGTATCCAAAGATTATCATTCTTATCAACAAACATTTTGGTAGCCCCGGTACATTCACGCTCCAGCATACCGTCTTTGTCATCATATAAGCGGGCAATTATTTTGCTTACATCCCCGTGAATCATCCTTTCTATCGAAGCCACCTCGGCCCGCACCACGCCCAGGTTGGAGGTAAGCCAGAGGTAGCCGTTGTCGTCCTGGTGCACATCGAATATGGTGCGCACCGGCAAACCGGTCTCCTTGTCAATTTTATAAAACTTGCCCGCTGCAAACTTGTACAGGCCCACATCAGTTGCCAGCCAATATTCGTTATCATTGATAGGCTCTATATTGAAGATCACCGGTGACGAATTGTCCGGGTGAATGTTCAATACTTCAATGCCGCCATCCGGCTTAATAATGTTTACACCACCCTGCAACGTACCCACCAGAATGTTGCCATTGGGGAGCTGCTCTACACAAAACACATAGTTCTTACTCAGCCCATTCTCTATATTGTAAATAGACTTTGTGCCATCCGGGGCAATGCGTGTAAGTCCGCCATCTTTGGCACCAACCCAGATGTTGCCGGTGGTGTCTTCAAAAAGGCAACGTGTATTATCAGAGGGCATGCCTTGTGCTGTACTCAGCAGGGTTTCTTTACCATTGGCCAGTTTTATCACACCTTTGTAAGTAGCCAGCCAAATGGTGCCACGGCTGTCCTGCAAAATGTCTTTGATGCTGATGTTGGTCAGGTCGGTTTTGAGCGGCCATAAGCCGATTTTGCCTTGCCGCATATAGTTGAGTTGGCCGTTGTCGGTACCGAAGAGCATGGTACCGTCCTGCAGGCCATAGACCGTATTAATAAAACGGCTGGACAAGCCGTTTTCGGGAGAAATATTAATAAAATTCGATTTGCGCAGCAAAGCAAGACCACCCCGTTTGGTAGTAAGCCATACATTGTTTTCAGAATCAATAATAACAGAAGAAACCTGCCGGCTGGGCAAGCCGTCTTCCTCACTCAGGGATTCTACATAACCATTGGGCAACAGGCGATACAATCCCGTTTCGCAGGCCATCCACATGCTACCCAGCTTATCGAAGGTAATCTGGTTGACATAAACATTTTTGGTGCCCTCTATCAAATGCCAGTGGTTGTCGTGCAGGTAATAAGTGCCATTGGCTGTGCCTGCATATACTTTATCTCCATGCTGGGCGATACAGTTTATAGCCATTGGCCCCGAAGCCAGGGTGGTATCCTGATGAAAACCGCTACTATCATAAACTATAATGCCTTTTTTCTCCGTGGCTATCCATATAGCTCCGTTCTTGAGTTCACTCAGACAATTTATTGTGGCATTTTCCAGCAAAGCATGTGCTTGCTTAATAACCGTATCTTTCTTATGAGGCAGTATATACAAGCCACTCTGGCCAGTACCGATCCACAGATTACCTTTTGAATCAGGCAATAAATAACTAATCGGCTTAGAAAAGGCATTCTCAATCTGATAAAGTCTGAACTCGCCTTTTATGTACTTAAGCAAGCCACTGGTTAGAGTACCGATATACAGGTTGTTGATGCCGTCTTCGGCCAGGGCGCTAAAGCCGTTTGACTTAAGGCCGGGAATGTTGTCGGAGGAATAGATATCGAAAGTATGGCCGTCAAAGCGCATCAGGCCATTGAAAGAGGTAATCCAGATAAAGCCATCGTGATCCTGAAATACCTGGCGCAGGTTGTTGGAGGGCAACCCTTCGTCTGTTGACCACACCTGGACGGAGTAGCTATCCAAAGCAACAATTTCATCCTGTGCCCAGGCGGTACCAATAGCGGCAATCCAACAGTAATATAAAAAAAGAATTCTCTTCATTAGCAGGAAAAACCCAAGGCTTCTCTGCAACCAACTAAGCAAAAAAGCCCTGCGACAAAGCATCACAGGGCTACTAATATAGTTGATTATTGTTAAAAACTACTTAATTTTCTCAACAATGGCTTTAAAAGCCTCCGGATGGTTCATCGCCAGGTCGGCCAGCACCTTGCGGTTCAGGTCGATATTGGCTTTTTTGAGCTTACCCATAAACTCCGAATAAGACATTCCTTCCAGCCGGGCTCCGGCATTAATACGCTGAATCCACAGTTTGCGGAAATCACGTTTTTTAACCTTACGGTCGCGGTAGGCATATAGCCAACCTTTTTCTACGGCATTCTTGGCTACCGTCCATACATTTTTCCTGCGCCCCCAATATCCTTTGGCGGCTTTGAGCACCCGCTTCCTACGGGCACGTGAGGCTACTGAATTTACACTTCTTGGCATTTTTCTTTTTGTTTTTGGTTAATGGCGGCTATAGCACTTAATACCATTAACCTGGTGAAACATTCAACCTACCCAACAATCAGATGTTGAGCATCTTTTTTACATTTTTCTTATCGCTCTTGTGCACCAATGTGGTGTGCGTAAGGTTGCGCTTTTGCTTGGTTTCCTTCTTGGTCAGGATGTGGCTTTTATAAGCATGCTTGCGCTTAATCTTGCCGGTGCCTGTAAGGGTAAACCGCTTCTTAGCGCCCGATTTTGTTTTTACTTTTGGCATGGTTCTATCTCTGTTTAATCAACTATATGCTACTTTTTCTTGCTTTTGGGAGCAATCATCATGTGCATACGTTTACGCTCCATTTTAGGCATTTGCTCCACTTTGCCATACTCCTCGAGCGCCTGGGCAAACCTCAGTAGGAGGATCTCCCCGCGCTCTTTAAACACGATGGTACGCCCGGCAAAATGCACATAGGCTTTTATCTTGGCGCCATCCTGTAAAAACTTGATGGCATGCTTCAGCTTGAAGTTGAAGTCATGGTCATCGGTATTGGGGCCGAAGCGGATTTCCTTAATTACGGTTTTCTGCGCTTTGGCCTTAATTTCCTTTTGCTTCTTTTTCTGCTCGTACTTAAATTTCGAGTAGTCTATTATCTTACACACCGGGGGGTCGGTTTTGGGCGATATCTCCACCAAATCGAGCCCGGCTTCTTCAGCCATTTTCAGGGCCTCGTTCAATGGATAAATATCCGACTGGATGCCTTCCCCTACCACCCTTACATAGGGTGCGGTGATTTTTTCATTTACCTTGTAGGGCTCTTCTACGCGCCCCATCGGGCGCCTGCGCCCTCTAAATCTTTGTTTACTAATTTTTACCTCCTTTTTTTAGTTCAAAAATTGCATGCAAATATCGGATAAATATTTCAAAAAGCACCAAACTTCCTGTAATGTATTAGTTATTCGGTAGCCGCAGCTATTTCATTATTAAATAATTTTACAAATTCGTCAAGCGTCATAGCTCCCAGATCGCCCTTGCCATGCCGCCTAACTGCCACTTTGCCGGCTGCCTGTTCCTTCTCCCCGACTATCAGCATAAAGGGTATTTTCTTCACTTCGGCATCGCGTATTTTACGGCCTATTTTTTCGTCACGATTATCCAGTATACCCCTTATATCGTGTGTTTTAAGCTCAGAGAACACCCGGTTGGCATAATCTTCATATTTCTCTGAAATAGGCAGTACGGCTATTTGATCGGGAGCCAGCCACAGGGGGAAGTTGCCGGCACAATGCTCGGTAAGTACGGCCACAAAGCGCTCCATCGAGCCAAAGGGTGCGCGGTGAATCATCACCGGCCGGTGTTTCTGGTTGTCGGCTCCCACGTACTCCAGCTCAAAGCGCTCCGGCAGGTTGTAGTCCACCTGAATAGTGCCCAACTGCCACTTACGGCCTATAGCATCGCGCACCATGAAATCGAGCTTGGGGCCATAAAAGGCTGCTTCACCCAGCTCGGTAACTGTTTGCAGGCCGCGCTCTTCGGCCGCTTCCTGTATTTCGCGTTCGGCCTTTTCCCACAGGGCATCATCACCAATGTATTTGTCCTTATCATTAGGATCGCGCAACGAAATCTGTGCCTCGTAGTCGTTAAAACCGAGGGCATTAAAAACATAAAGCACCAGGTCTATTACCTTGATAAACTCATCTTTTACCTGGTCGGGACGGCAAAAGATGTGGGCATCGTCCTGGGTAAAGCCACGCACCCGCGTAAGGCCGTGCAGCTCACCATGCTGCTCATAGCGATATACGGTTCCGAATTCAGCTAGGCGCAGCGGCAACTCTTTATAAGATCGTGGTCGCGATTTGTAGATCTCACAGTGGTGCGGGCAGTTCATCGGTTTGAGCATAAACTCCTCACCCTCATGTGGAGTAGTAATAGGCCGGAAAGAATCTTCCCCGTATTTCTCATAATGCCCCGAAGTCACATAAAGCTCTTTGCTACCGATATGCGGGGTGATTACCGGTTCGTAACCGGCTTTTACCTGGGCTTTTTTCAGGAAGTTTTCCAGCCGCTCGCGCAGCATCGCCCCCTTGGGCAGCCACAACGGTAACCCCATGCCTACTTTTTCGGAAAAGGTAAACAACTCCAGCTCTTTGCCCAGTTTGCGGTGGTCGCGCTTTTTGGCCTCTTCCAGCCTTTCCAGAAATTCTTTCAGTTCCTTTTGTTTGGGGAAGGTAATACCATAAATCCGGGTCAGCATTTTATTCCTTTCGCTACCCCGCCAATAGGCCCCCGCCACGTTGAGCAGCTTCACTGCCTTGATCAGACCGGTGTTGGGGATATGCGGCCCGCGGCACAGATCGACAAAATCGCCTACTTCATAGAAAGTGATCTCTCCATCCGGCAGTTCCTCTATAAGTTCGAGCTTATATTCATCGCCTTTTTTGGAAAAATAATCGAGCGCCTCCTGCTTGCTTACCTCCTTGCGTATGTACGGGTCTTTGCGCTGCGCCAGCTCCTGCATTTTTTTCTCTACTTTGGCCAACTCATGACCATCGAATTCACGGTCGCCAAAGTCAATATCATAGTAAAAGCCCTGATCGATAGGCGGCCCGATACCGAATTTAATACCAGGATACAGGGCCTCCAGTGCCTCGGCCATCAGGTGGGCCGATGAGTGCCAGAAGGTGGCTTTACCCTCGGGGTCGTCCCAGGTAAGCAACTGCACGGTGGCATCCTCCCCGATGGGGCGCATTAGGTCCCACACCTCACCGTTTACCTTGGCGGCTATCACTTTGCGCGCCAGCCCCTCGCTGATGCTGCGGGCAATATCATACCCCGTGCTGCCGGCCGGCATTTGCTTTACCGAACCATCGGGCAATGTAATATTTATCTGCTTCATGCTGCTTGCTACTCAAAAATAAAATGAGGTTGTTGGCGACCATATACAACCGCAACAACCAGATGTTGCAAAGCTATCAAAGTTTTGTCGAAATAATGTA
>WFNR01000174.1 GCA_015488485.1 Cyclobacteriaceae bacterium
GGATGGCGGTTGGTTTTCTGGCGGAATATATGCTCGGCATAATTAAGGCTGATGCCCTCAAACCACCTTACTCCGGGCATATCGGGCTGGTTCATTACCTGTTGCCAGGTGCCATCATACATCACTTCAAAATACTCGAGCTGGCTGGCCCAGAAATCTTCCGGGTGATCGATTGACCATTGCCACAGGGCAGCGTAGTCGTCAAAGGTCAGTTTTTTGCAACCTTTGAGCCAGTACATATATTGGCTGAGGTTGGCTTCCTTAATAGTGTGTTCATCGGGCTGCCAAAGCAGCCGGGGCTGTGTTTGTTTGCTCATCGGCAATTCAGTAAGTTGACAGGAATGCTAAGATAATATTTTTTGAGCCAACTGCCGGTCTTTTACAAGCTGTTCACGCAGTTCGTTCATATCAGCAAATCGCTTTTCAGGGCGAATGCGCTCTACCATTTTGATGCGTATAGGGTGGTCGTACAGGTTGCCTTTAAAGTCCAGGATATGTACTTCTATGGCATGCTGGGCGCCATCCACAGTAGGACGGTTGCCGATGTTCAGCATACCCTGGTACAGTTTGTTGTCCAGGATTACCCGTACGGCATACACACCATCGGCCGGGATGAGCTTGAGCGGGTCGTTGATTTTAATATTAGCTGTGGGGAAGCCAATCTGGCGCCCCCGCTGGGCACCCGGTACCACGGTGCCGTTCAGGCAATATTCCCAGCCCAGAAAGGCATTGGAGGTGCGGATATCGCCCTGCCACAGGGCCTTCCTGATTTTGGTTGAGCTGACACCCACGTTATCCACATCCTGGCGCGGTATTTCCTCTACGCGAAAGCCGTAGTTGGCGGCATTGGCTTTGAGCGACTCGAAATTACCCTCCCGGTTATGACCGAAGCGGTGGTCGTAGCCGATCACCAACGTATGGGTGCCAATGCCTTTTACCAGGATATTGCGGATGAAATCAAGTGAAGAGGTGCGGGCAAATTCTTTGGTAAACGGGATCTTGATCAGATGGTCGAGACCGAAACCTTCGAGTACGCGGGTTTTTTCATCAAAAGTGGTGAGCAGCTTGATATGGGCTTCGGGGTTGAGCACCAGGCGCGGGTGTGGCCAGTAGGTGATAAGCACCGTTTCGCCACCGGTGGCCGCAGCAATATCCTGTAGGGTGTTCAGTATTTTTTGATGACCGATATGTACTCCATCGAACGTGCCGGAGGTAACGATGGCATTGCCCTTGGGCACAAAACCGGCTATCCCTTCGTAAACTTTCATTTCTTACTAGTCTTACTAGTTAGTTCGGCAATGGTACGGGCGTCTTCTACCCGGTAGGGGCCGATGGCGGTTCTGCGCAGTGCAGCCAGGTAGGCGCCTACACCCAGATGCTGCCCGAAGTCATGCACCAGGCTGCGAATATAGGTACCTTTTGAACATTTTACATGAAAATCGACCTCCGGCAAGGCTATGCGGGTAATGGTGAAGCTGTGTATTTCTACCGGGCGGCTCTTCAGGGCAACCTTGTCGCCTGCCCGGGCATGATGGTAGGCCCTGCGGCCATCTACCTTGATAGCCGAGTAGAGTGGAGGCGTCTGTTCAATACGGCCGGTAAAGTGGCTGGCCGCCTGTTCAATGGCCTTCTGCGTCAGGTGGCTTACGTCCACAGCCAGGCCGGGTTCGGTCTCCAGATCGTAGGAGGGTGTAGTTTGCCCCAATACCAGGGTGCCGGTGTATTCTTTGGGCAGCGCCTGAAAATGCTGGATTTCCTTGGTTTTTTTGCCGGTACAAATAATGAGCAGGCCGGTAGCCAGTGGGTCGAGGGTACCGGCATGACCTACTTTTTTCAAGCGCAGGGCAAACTTGAGCTTTTTTACTACATCAAATGAAGTCCACTCCAGTGGCTTATCTACCAACAAAATATGTCCTTCGGGTGCCGAATAGTCTTTCAAAACATTTCCACGATTAAAACCACGGTGGCGATGGCGAAGCAATAAAAGGCAAAATATTTCAGGTTGCCTTTTTGTACAATATTGATCATCCAGCGGCAGGCCAGTATGCCGAAAACCAGGGCTGAAACAAAGCCCACTACCAGCGAGCTAACCGGTATGCTGCCGGTCACGGCCGGATTTTCAATGATTTTGATTACCTCCAGCAGGCTGGCTCCCAGGATGGGGATAATCACCATCAGGAAGGCAAAGCGGGTGGCCTCCTCTTTGCGTACCCCGGTAAGCAGGCCGGTAGCAATGGTAGCACCGGAGCGCGAAATGCCGGGCAGCACGGCCAGCGCCTGTGCCAGGCCAATGATAAAAGCCTTCATGTAATTGAGTTCACCGCTTTGGGTTTGCGCTTTTATATAATGGGTGGCCAGCAACAAAAATCCTGTGACCATCAGCATGGAGGCAACGAACAAAACTTTGCCGGTAAAGAGTGCTTCTACCTCATCTTTGTAAAAAACACCCACTATACCTACCGGTATCATCGATACCAGGATATACAGCAGAAAGCGGGTTTCTTCGTTGTATTGCCATTTAAGCACACCCTTCAGCAGTTGGGTAATATCTTTTCTGAAAACAATCAGGGTGCTCAACACGGTAGCGCCATGCACCAGCACGGTAAACAACAGGTTATCGGCCGAATCAATACCCAGGTAGTGGGCGCCCAGTTCGATATGGCCGCTGCTGCTTACCGGCAAAAATTCGGTAAGGCCCTGCAACATGCCCAGTAGAAAGGCTTCCAGTGTATTCATTTTTTGGTTTTGGGTTTATAAAGAATGGCGGCAATTTCTACTACAAAACCGCTCATCACAATAATAGGCCCCAGGGTAATGCCCATAAAACCAAATCCATAGGTCTCATGGTCATTGGCCATGATGGTAAAGCCGATTACCAACAGCAGGATGCCGGCCAGCATGATGGCGTAATTGATTTTACCAAAAGGTAGTGTTGATTTATCCATAGTCTAATAAAGTTCGTCCAAAGAAAGTTTCAAATACTTATTGATTGAATTAAGAGTACTGAAGAAGCCAATCAGCGCTCCCAATAGCATCAAAGCACCCATCAGATAGAGTAGCATGGTGGTGTCTCTGAGTATAAGCAGGTCGGGTATGCGGCTGTAGGCGTATTCGGCCAGCGCATAAAGCAGGGCAGAGGCCAGCAGCCCCCCGGCCATACCATGCAGTACCGAGCGCAGCAAAAAGGGCTGGCGGATAAAACCGGCTTTGGCGCCCACCAATTGCATGCTGCGAATCAGGAAACGCTGTGAAAACAAGGCCAGCTTAATGGTATTGTTAATCAGCACAACCACTACCAGCAACAGGATAACGGCAAAGCCACCCAATATGAGGGCCGCCTTAGCCACATTGCGGTTGATGGCTTGCACCAGATTTTCTACGTACTCGACTTCGTACACACCCTTTACCTGCTGCAGGGTAGCGGCTATCTCAGCCATCCGGGCCTCTGTTTGGTAGGGCTCGGCAATATGTATGATATACACATCGCGCAGCGGATTCTCACCCAGAAATTCCACAAAATTTTCTCCCGTTTCGGCAATAAACTGGCGGGCGGCTTCATCGCGTGAAATGTACTCAATACGGGCAAGGCCTTCCTGGTCTTTGGCTACAAAGTCGTACCCTTCAAGCAGCTTACGGATTTTCAGTCTGGAGGCTGCCGAAATATCTTTTTGCAGATATACCTGCATGACCACATTTTCCTGGATGAGCTTGGTGAGCTTGCGCGAATGAATAGCCAGCAGGCCCAGGGCGCCCACCATAAACAAGGCCAGGGTGATGGAAAACACCACACTGGCATAAGGATAAGCCCCCAGGCGTTTTTTCTTTATTTTGATTTTAGGTTGCTCGGCTTGCACGCTACATTTTTTACTTATGCGCTCAAAAATAAATAATATCCTGCTACTTCTCTCTCATCAACGGGCAGTTGGTTTTCATCCGGCTTGGTGCCAGGGGGCATAAAAACCGGCCAACCTGCTCGTTGGCCGGTTTGGCAGGGCAAAATCGTGCTTAGCCGTTATTCTGTTGTCTGATCAGGTTCAGGGCCGAGCCGGCTTTAAACCACTCTATCTGATTCTCGTTGTAGGAGTGATTGCATACAATGCGCTCGCTGCTGCCATCGGCATGTTTTACCTCCAGGGTAATGGGCTTGCCAGGGGCAAACTCCCGCAGGTCGAGGGTAGTAAAGCGGTCGTCTTCCTGAATTTTGTCATAATCGGCCTTGTCGCTGAAGGTAAGCGCCAGCATACCCTGTTTTTTCAGGTTGGTCTCGTGTATGCGGGCAAACGATTTTACCAGCACAATCTTTACGCCCAGATGGCGCGGCTCCATGGCGGCATGCTCCCGTGACGAGCCTTCCCCGTAGTTTTCATCACCCACAATCACACTGCCTATGCCGGCTGCCTTATAGGCCCTTTGGGTGTCGGGTACCGGCCCGTATTCACCGGTAAGCTGGTTTTTTACCTTATTGGTGCTGTCATTGAAATAGTTGACCGCCCCGATCAGCAGGTTGTTGGAGATGTTGTCCAGATGCCCGCGGTAGCGCAGCCAGGGGCCGGCCATTGATATGTGGTCGGTGGTGCATTTGCCTTTGGCTTTGATCAGTAACACCAGATCCTCCATTTCCCGGCCATCCCAGGGTTCGAATGGGGTAAGCAGTTGCAGGCGCTCCGAATTCGGGTCTATCTTGATTTCAATACTACTGCCGTCTTCTACCGGGGCCTGGTAGCCGGGGTCATCCACGTCAAAGCCTTTTGGGGGTAGTTCCCAGCCGTGAGGCGGGTCGAGCTTCACTTCTTCGCCTTTTTCATTCACCAGGGTATCGGTTATCGGGTTGAAGGTCAGGTCACCGGCAATAGCCAATGCGGTTACCAGCTCGGGTGAAGCCACAAAGGCCAGCGTATTGGGGTTGCCATCGGCCCGTTTGGCAAAGTTGCGGTTAAAGGAGTGTACAATGGTATTTTTTTTCTGCTTGTCAGCTCCCGGGCGAGCCCACTGACCGATACAGGGGCCGCAGGCGTTGGCGAATACTTTGCCGCCCATTTTTTTGAAAATATCGATATAGCCATCGCGCTCAATGGTATAGCGTACCTGCTCTGAGCCTGGGGTAATGGTAAACTCCGATTTCGCCATCAGGCCCTTGTCCACCGCCTGTTGTGCTACCGAAGCCGCCCGTGAGATATCCTCATAGGAGGAATTGGTGCAGGAACCGATCAGGCCTACCTGTACCTCGGTGGGCCAGTCGTTTTGCGGGGCTTCTTCTTTCATTTTGGAGACGGGCGTAGCGCGGTCGGGGGTAAAGGGGCCGTTCAGGTGCGGCTCCAGTTCCGACAGGTTGATTTCGATCAATTGATCGAAATATTTCTCCGGTTGGGCATATACTTCAGGGTCGGCCGTCAGGTGTTCTTTTACTTCCTCGGCAAGGGCGGCTACATCGGCCCGGCCAGTAGCCTCCAGATAGCGCTTCATGCTGGCATCATAGCCGAAGGTGGAGGTGGTAGCACCTATTTCGGCACCCATATTGCAAATGGTACCCTTGCCGGTACACGAGATGGCTTCTGCTCCTTCACCGAAATACTCCACGATGGCGCCAGTGCCACCTTTCACGGTGAGCAGACCGGCTACTTTCAAAATCACATCCTTGGGGGCTGTCCAGCCGTTGAGCTTACCGGTCAGCTTTACACCAATCAGTTTGGGCCAGCGTAACTCCCAGGGCATGCCGGCCATCACATCCACTGCATCCGCCCCGCCTACTCCTATGGCTACCATGCCCAGACCACCGGCATTTACGGTATGTGAGTCGGTACCGATCATCATACCTCCGGGAAAGGCATAGTTCTCCAGCACCACCTGGTGGATGATACCGGCCCCGGGTTTCCAGAAACCGATACCGTATTTATTGGAAACCGACTCCAGAAAATTAAATACCTCACCGGAAGCGGTTTTGGCGTTGCGCAGGTCTTCTTCGGCTCCTTCCTTGGCCAGTATCAGGTGGTCGCAATGTACGGTAGTAGGTACTGCCACCTTATTTTTGCCGGCCATCATAAACTGCAGCAGGGCCATCTGGGCTGTGGCATCCTGGCAGGCCACCCGGTCGGGATTGAAATCAACATAATCCTTGCCACGCTCATAGGCCCGTGTGGCGTTGCCTTCGGCCAGATGCGCATACAATATCTTTTCAGCCAGGGTAAGGGGGCGTCCCACTACCTTTCTGGCGGCTGCTATTCTTTCCGGATAGCGGTTATATACCGCTTTTATCATGTCAATATCAAAAGCCATATTTGCTGTATTTTGTAGTTAAAACAATTTCAATTAACCAAAATATACCTTGTTTTCAAGGGAGGACAAATCTACAACTTTTTTTGGCCAAAATTGGTGATTCCGGTTCCACAATTGCGCTTTCTGAAGTAGTATTGCCGGTATTCAGGACAGGAAGTTTTTCTAATCCTGCAAAAATGTAGTATTATTAAGGTATGTATTTGTAAAATTGCCCTGTTTAAGGGTTGTGATTGTACAATAAATTGATTTGCTTTGAGTTACCTGCTGCTGGGTAACGATATGAATAGTTGAAAATTTCTGCTAATGAGGTTATTTTTAGTAAGTTGGCTAATATTTTTTTTGCCGGGCTTTCGGCAAATTGACCAAACGCCCTGCCATGACCTGCAATACGAAGTTGCCGTACATCATACTACCCAGGGTCAGGCCAACGGCTGGCTGGAAGTAAAAATTATTAAATCATCTTCGCGGGTGAAGGCCTTTTTGTATCGGCAAAAAGGTTCGCACCAATATGATAAGCATGGAGTAAAACCCGATGAACTGACCGGGTTGGCAGCCGGCAAGTATATTTTGGTGCTGCAGAATAAGCAGTGTACGGTTCACCAAGAGGACATAGAGATCAGGTAATGGGGCGCTACTTTTTTAATTTGATCAAAAAAGGGCAATCACTTAAGCAGTGGTTAGCGCTTTTAATGGTGCTGTTTTCTTTTCAGACCTACGGCCAGCTTACGGCCACTTTTACCAATCAAAAAGATGCCTGTGATGGCCTGGATAACGGCTCCGTGGACGTAACGGTTACCAATTCTTCTGGTCCGATAACCATGCAGTTCTTGGGCCCACCAAATTATGGGCCTTTTAATCCAACCGATGGTGTGCCATTTGCGGTTACAGGTTTAAAGGCTGGTACTTATGTAGTGATAATTCAGGATGATGATGAAACGATTATACCGGCACCAACTATAAATATTGCCAACATTACTCCCGATCTGAGTGCTGCACTCAATACCCTTACCGATAATACCGATTGTAATTCGCCCAATGGCGCCATTGATATAGATGTTTCAGGTGGTACCGGTTCGTATTCCTACCAGTGGACCGGCCCCAATGGTTACACGGCCACCACCCAGGATATCAGTAATCTGCTGGGTGGAGACTACTCGGTAGAGGTCTTTGACAA
Organism: Cyclobacteriaceae bacterium; assembly: GCA_015488485.1. Taxonomy (GTDB): domain Bacteria; phylum Bacteroidota; class Bacteroidia; order Cytophagales; family Cyclobacteriaceae; genus S012-113. The sequence continues at coordinate 7,448 of WFNR01000174.1, forward strand.
TGGCACCAACTGTTCACGTTCCCTGGGGCCTTTTACGGTTAAGGATCCGGTAGCAGCTACGCAAAATATTACCACCGCCAGTCCGCTGGCACTTTGTCCGGGTATTGATGCCGTTATCGATCTGGATGGCTCCGAAGTGGGGGTTACTTATGAGATTATGGTAAATGGTACGGCCAGTGGCGCTACTACAGCCGGTACGGGTGGAGCCATTAGCATTACCTTACCTTCCGGTGGTTTTGCCGATGGCGATGTACTTACCGTAGAGGCTTACCTGGGTATTTGCCCAACACGGTTTAGCATGAATGGCAGTGTTACGGTCAATATCAATACCCTTTCTACCGCTCCTACCAGCGCCACGGCTGATGTGACGAACTACTGCGATGATGCCATACCGGCCAATATCACGCTGAGCTACAGTGGCGGCAGTCTGGGTACGGGTGCCACGGCCGAATGGTACGATGATGCAGCCTTTACCAATAATGTGGGCAGCGGCAACAATCTGTCAATCACTTCACCTCCAAATACAACGACTACCTACTACGTGCGCTTTGAGGGCACCTGTAATACCACGGCCGCGCAGAGTGTGACCATTACGGTTGACAATGCCAGCAGCGCCCCGACCAGCGCCAGTGTGGACAATGCGAACTACTGCGACAATGCCGCTCCGGCCAACATCACACTTAGCTACACCGGTGGCAGCCTGGGCACCGGTGCCACGGCCGAGTGGTACGATGATGCGGCCTTTACCAATAATGTAGGCAGCGGTAATAACCTGACGCTGGCTGCTCCGACCACGACCACCACTTACTATGTACGCTTTGAGGGTACCTGTGGTAATACGACCGCGCAGAGTGTGACGGTAACGGTTGATCTGGCCAGTACGGCTCCGACCAGCGCCACGGCCGATATCACGAACTACTGCGATGATGCATCTGCACCGACAAATATTGTTTTGAGCTATAGTGGCGGCAGTCTGGGTACGGGTGCTACGGCCGAGTGGTACGATGATGCAGCCTTTACCAGCAATGTGGGCAGTGGCAACAACCTGACGATAGCCGCTCCGAATGTAACTACGACCTACTATGTACGTTTTGAGGGCACCTGTAACAATACGGCCGCACAGAGTGTGACCATTACGGTGGATAATGCCAGCAGCGCCCCGACCAGCGCCAGTGTGGAC
>WFNR01000175.1 GCA_015488485.1 Cyclobacteriaceae bacterium
GTTGCTGGGTGGGTGATTTTCCTATTATGTTTTGCAAGGTTTATGCCCTAAAATCACCATATTCTTGCAAAATAACAACTGGAAAAGCAATAAGTTTTCCACATTAACATGTTGATAAACAGACGTTTATATCGAATTTAAGGAGCGACGTTATAGTCTTTATTATAATGACAATAACTTTATTTTCTCAAAATATATTGATTGATGATAACGTTTTATATGAAGCTTTAAGAGGTCAATTAGATGTTCATCGGGTTGAATCTCTAATTAAGACACTGCAAAAATGGAATTGGCTGACTTATATACTTATACCAATCTTGTATTTATTAAAATTTAGTGCACTGGCATTATGTTTATACATAGCTATAATACTAATATATGGTAACATTCAATTTGAACAATTGTTTCGAATAGTTATGCTTGCAGAAATAGTTTACTTGATACCTGCGATAATAAAAATTTATTGGTTTTTACTCATCCAACCAAATTATTCACTTGAAGATTTACAATACTTTAGCCCACTTTCTTTGCTAAGTTTGGTAGGATATGCAAATGTGCCCCAATGGAGTATCTACCCACTACAGTTACTCAATATTTTTGAGCTAATCTATTGGCTACTGCTAGCCTATGGCTTGCAACAGGTTATAAACAAACCTTTCAAAACAACCCTGGGCATTGTAGCGGCTTCTTATGGTTCAGGATTAGTCTTATGGGTAGCTTTCATTACTTTTCTTACCGTAAGTATTGGTTCATAATGCGAAAGAACAGAAAAGTTATTATTAGTATCGTTATTATTTCTGTAGCAGGGCTATTGTTCTTTCTGGTGTCAAAAACCATCGATAAAATCAGACATAAAGAAAGAATTGCCCAAAAAATTAAAACCTTCCCGGCCTTGTCAGTAATAGCCATTGGTAATAACGACCTGGCGGATTGGAAAAATGCTGGTAATCCCACCTCACCCTTTACCCCCCAAAACCTCCTGCACCATACCCAGCGCATAAGCAACCAGCATCATGACCACGGCCACCACCGCCAGCAGCCCCACGCGCACGCTGCGGTTTTGCCAGGTGGCATGCACCCCGATAAGCACCAGATAAAGGCCGTAGCCTGCCGCCAACACCTGGCCAAGCTGCGGCTGCCAAAGCCACAGCAGCGGAATAGCCAGCATCCCGGCCAGAAAGAACAAGGGAAACAAATGCACCAGCCTGATCTCATCGGGGTGGTAGCGCCCCACATTGATACGCGCCCGCCCGAAAAAGTGCAACTGCCGAAAAAACTGCCGCAGGCTCGTTCTGCGCTTATGATACACATAGGCATCTTCTATCAGCCCTACTTTAAAGCCCTGTTTGATAATGCGGATGCTGAACTCGATGTCTTCGCCCTTGCGGGGCAATATATAGCCCCCGGTTTGCTCGTACACCTGCCGGCTGATGCCCATATTAAAGCTACGCGGATGGTACGGGCCGGCCTGCTTCTTGCGTCCGCGGATGCCGCCCGTGCTCAGTACCGAGGTCATGGCGTAGTTAATAGCTTTCTGCACCGGAGTAAAGCTGTCGTGCGCCCGGTCGGGGCCGCCAAAGGCATCCAGCGGCTCGCGGTTCAGGTGGTCTTCAACGGCCTGCAGGTAATGCGGGGGCAGCAGGCAGTCAGAGTCGAGCACAATCAGGTAGTCGCCTTTGGCGCGGGCAAAGCCGTAGTTGCGGCTCAGCCCCTGGCCGCTGTTGGGCTTGGCAAAGTAACGGATATCGAGCTGCCGGCTGTAGGCGGCTGTCACCTCCTTGCAGGGTAGGGTAGAGCCGTCCTCAACAATAAGCACCTCAAAATGCCGGTAGGTTTGCCGGCTCAGGCTGTCGAGCAGCTCGGCTACCTCCTGCGGACGGTTGTACACCGGAATAATAAAAGAATAAAAGCGCATGGCTAGCTGCCCAGCTTATCGATAATCAGGTACTCTTTGTGGGTGGCCGCCTGGCGGGCCAGCAGCTCGGCAATAAAACCGGCCAGAAACAACTGCACCCCGATGATAATGGCCACCAGCGCCAGAAAGAACAGCGGCTGCTCCACCACCTCGCGGCTGACCGGTATTTTCGAAATATACACCGCATCGATTTTCTGCCACACCAGCCAGGCAGTGGCGGCAAAGCCAAACAAAAACGACAGCACCCCGAAGGTGCCGAAAAAGTGCATAGGGCGTTTTCTGAATTTGGAGACAAAGGTAATGGTAAGCAGATCGAGAAAGCCGAAAATAAAGCGCTCCAGGCCGAATTTGGTGGTGCCGTACTTGCGCTTGCGGTGCACCACTACCTTCTCGCCAATACGGCTGAAGCCCTGCCACTTGGCCAGCACGGGTATGTAGCGGTGCATCTCGCCATAGAGGTTCAGGTTTTTTACCACCTCCTGGCGGTAGGCCTTCAGCCCGCAGTTGAAGTCGTGCAGTTTGATGCCCGATATCAGGCGCGTAACCAGGTTGAAGAAGCGCGAAGGCACGGTCTTCGACAGCGGGTCGTGGCGTTTTTTCTTCCAGCCCGATACCAGGTCGTAGCCCTCTTTCTGCACCATGCGGTAGAGAGCCGGTATCTCATCGGGGCTGTCCTGCAGGTCGGCATCCAGGGTGATGACCACCTGGCCACCGGCCGCGCGGAAGCCGGCATCCAGGGCGGCCGATTTGCCGTAGTTGCGGTTAAAGCGCAAAGCACGCACCTGCGGATGAGTGGCTGCCAGTTCGCTGATAACCTGCCAGGAGTCATCAGTACTGCCGTCATCAACAAATATCATCTCGTAGCTCAGGCTCTCTTGCTGCATCACCCGGGCTATCCACTCATAGAGCTCGCCCAGCGACTCCTGCTCGTTGTATAAAGGTATGACTAACGAAATATCCGGCATAAGGCTATAACCCGGCTACTGGTAGTCAGGATTTTTTTTGGTAATGGCAGAAACAATCAGGGCTATCAGAAAACCACTTAGCACAGCCCCAAAGAAGCCAACAGCAAAGCTGATTTCCGGACTCAGAAATTTGTTGGTCATAGACAAGGCAGCATCGATTTCTTCCTGGCTTAGCCCTTGCTCTTCCCATTGCTCAACCATCTTATCACTTAGCATACTATAAAAATCAGGATCAACAAATTTGGCATAGATGTAGGTAAAAATACCCGAAACCAGATAAGAGAACAGCGCCATAAGCGTGCCGATGCCCAATCCCTGGCCGTAGGTCATCGTGCCGTTGCCATTGTTTTTAAATTCTTTATGAGCTAAAACCATAAAAATGATAAACGGGACGTACGCCACCCAATTTTTGTTATCGTCATAACTATCGGTAAAAACAAACATGAGAAAAAACACAATGGAAGTTATCCCGGAAATCAAGCCCCATTTAATCGAGACTTGCTTGACACTGCCTGTTTCCTGATTATCAAATTCTTCAAGATGATCCATGGCTGTTGTTTTTAGGTTAAATTTCGTTTTCTAAATAGTATAGCTTCTATCAAAGTTAAAAATAGACCAATCGGCATACTTTTCAAAAGATAGTCAACCGAAAGGTCGAGGGCGCTGGTGGCTGGCAGGTGGGCCAGGGTGTCGTAATAGGTTTTTTCACCAATGTTTTCAATAAATATTTCCTTATTAGCCATAAGCTGCTGCATGGCCAGGTGGATATATTGCTGTAGAAAGCCGGTAGCCGGGATGGCACTGAACACCAGCACAAACAGACTGGTAAGGGTGCCCATAAGCAGGTACACCACCAGCCCGATGGTCATGCCCTGCCAGAAGTGCAAGCCCTGGCCGCATTGCTCCTTATAGGCCTTGATGCTGATAAAAATAAACAAGGCGTACAGGGGTAGCCGGGCATCGAGCACGATATTCAGCAACAAGGGGTGCCGGCCCAGATAATACGGCACCAGCAGCGCCAGGATATTCATCAACGCCCCGATCAGCCCGAAGCGGAACGGCACCAGCAGCAGCGGATTTTCTGTTTTTAGTTTCAAAATACCCGGGTTTGTCCGTTGTTGAATACCGCCCGTACCTTACCTTGTACGCTGCTGCCGAAAAGGGGCGAGTTGGTCGATTTGGAGCGGTTGGATTGGCTGTCGTAGCGCCATTCGGTAGTGGTGTCAAACAAGGTGAGATTGGCCGCTTCATCTTCTTTAATTACCGGTTGCGGCAGCCTAAGCACCTTGCGCGGGCCGCTGGTCAGCTTTTCGATGAGCAGCTCCAAAGGCAGGTGGGGAAGCAGGCGCACCAGCAGCGGCAGCGCCACCTGCAGGTTGTTCATGCCGTAGGCTGCCCGGTCAAATTCCAGCTTTTTGCTCTCCTCGTCCTGCGGCTGGTGGCCCGAAACAATGGCATCGATGGTGCCGTCCTGCAGGCCTTTTACCAGCGCCTTTATATCGGCCGGGGTGCGCAAGGGCGGGTTTACCTTATATACGGTGTCATAATCGAGCAGGGCCTCATCGCTGTAGAGCAGGTTGTGCAGTGCCACATCGCAGGTTACCGGCAGGCCTTTTTTGCGGGCCTGCCGTATCTGGGCTACTGCCCCTGCAGTAGAGATATTGCTCAGGTGCAGCCGCCCACCGGTGTAGGCCAGTAGCTGCAGGTCGCGTGCCACGGCCACCTCTTCGGCCAGGGCCGGCATCCCCTTCATGCCCAGCAGGGCGCTGTGGCGGCTTTCGTTCATCACACCAAAGCGGCTCAGCCATTTTTCCTGGGGCCGGTCTATTACCAGCCCGTTGAATTTCTGTACGTATTGCAGGCTCTTGCGCAGCAGGTCGGTATTGTGCAGCGGCTGCAGGCCATCGGAAAAAGCCACCGCCCCGGCAGCATGCAGGTCTTCCATTTCGGTAAAATCCTCACCAGCCGTATCTACCGAAACAGCCGCCACCGGCTGTATTTGCACCAAAGCATGGCGGTTGTCGCGTGTCAGGTATTTGATATCGTTTTTGGTCTGGATTACCGGTTTGGTATTGGGCAGTAGCGCTACTTCGGTAAAGCCCCCCGCCATAGCTGCCGCCCGCCCCGAGTCCAGGTCTTCCTTATGCTCTTCACCGGGGTCGCAGAAGTGCGCCTGCAGGTCGAACCACCCCGGGCTTAGATAGGCCCCTTTGGCCGCCAGCGTTTGCCGCCCGCCAGTCGCGCGCTTACCGATAGCAGTTATTTTGCCTTGCTTGATAAGAACATTGGTTTTTTTGCCATGAAAAGGAGAACGGGGGTCGAGAATGGTGACGTCAGTGATGGTTACGGACATGTTATAAGAATCTAATCAGCAGCGCTTCTGCCAGCAAAAATAATAAAGCCAGGGCAAGAAAGTAACGCCACAGCTCAATACCCTTGTAAGCGGCTGTTACGCCTTTGATAATTTGCTCCTCGTTGTCGCCTGTTACGATCTGATAGTTCATACCCTTAAAACGCTCGTGCAGTTGCTCACTGTCAGCCACGGCCAGTTGCGATTCCGCCAGCGGGGCGTTCAGCGCCAGGGTGGCCAGCGGCCGGTCGTCTGCCAGCACCTGGTAGTGGCCGGCTGCCATGTTGCTGCCCGGCAGACGCAGGGTAAGCCTGCGGTTGGTAACGTGCTGGTCGGGCACCAGGGTGATGCGGCCATTGCTGAGCTTGACAATATCGGTGGGTGTCAGTCCTTTGACGGGCAGCGTTATCTCCTCGTCATTCAGGCGGTAATACAGGGGTGTCAGGCTGTGGCGGCTGCGGGTGGCCAGGCGGTACATTACCGGCACAAACAGGGCGTTAACGGGAAACCGCGTCAGGCTATCGAGCAGGGGAGAGGCCAGCACGTAAAGCCCTGGGCGGATCTCCGAAAGAAAAGGCCGCCCGTCTTTAAAGTGCAACAGGGCGCTGCGGTCGTGGCCCCACTGCCATACGGGCCGGGCCGCGGGCATGCCTATCATCTCTTCTTTTTTCTCAACCACTCCATTGAAAAAAGGCCGGCTGAAATCGGGAGGCGCCAGCGGGGCAGGCGGCTCATTCAGGTTGGTTTTTTGAATGGGCAACAAGGTGCGCCAGGCGTCAATATCCTGCTTTGTGGCCGGTATTACCAGTATATTCGTTCCGTTGTTTCGTAGCTCGAGCAGGCGGCTGAGCAGGCCTGCATCGGGCGCCTCCAGTTGGTTGAGCACCACCAGGTCGGCTTCGGCCAGCGCCCGGTAATCGATATTGGTGGCCGGCATGGTACTTAGCTGGTACAACTGGCGGTTGCCATATACGGCTGCTATGTAGGGACTGGGCTGGCGACCGCGCACCTCCGCAATGCGTACGGCACTGGCAGGCGATAAGGTAAAATAAAAGGTGTTGTCGAAAGCCACCGGGTAATCTTCCAGCACCACCCGCCCGGCTATAGTTGCCTGCCGGTCGCGCCCGATGTTAAAGCGTAGCGGGGCGCTGGTACCGGCTGCCAGCGAGATATTGGCCACCGCCAACTGGCGTTCGCCTGCAAACACCCGCACGGCAATATCCTGGCTGGCATTACGGCCGGTGTTGCGGATGATAACCTCCATAAGCTGCTTGCTCAGGTCGGGTTCGAATGGATTTTTGATATAGGCCGTATCCACCACCAGGTTACGATAGGTGGTAAAACGCACCGGAGCCAGCAGGTATTTGCGCAGGCTGTCGTGCGGCAGCGGCCGGGTAAACAAAGTCGATGTCTGAAAATCGGACAACAGGATAACCTCTGCGGGCGGCTGGTTGTTGAAAGTGTTGTTGAATTTTTGCAGAATGGTAGCCAGTGGCTGTGCCTGAGATACATACGACAAATCCCTGATGGCCTGCCCGGCTTCCTGGCGGCTTAGGTACATCAGGGTGCCCTTCTCTTCGTAGGCGCCTTGTACAACAAATTCGGTACCGGCAGGATAGAGGTTCAGCAGCTTGTCTGCCAGTGATTTGGCAGTTTCCAGGCCGGTGGCATCGCCTGCCAGCTTGTTCGACATACTCTGCGAGTTATCAATAAAAATACCCACCCGGCTGGACTGTAGGCGGTCGCTATTGACAGGCGGCAAGTAGGGCCGGGCAAAGGTAAGCACCAGGAAAACGATAAACAGGATGCGGCTGAGCAGAATCAACCAGTGCTTGAGTTGCCGGGTGGAGCGGGTGGTCTCCCTGACCTGGCGCAGCAGGCGGGTATCGGAATAGTACACCTTGCGGGTACGCCTGAAGTCGAACAAGTGAATAATAACCGGTATAAGCACCGCCAGCAGGCCGTAAAGAAAAGTAGGTTGTAAAAAACTCATGGGCGTGTTTTATGGTTGTGAAAAAGAGATGTTGGGCATTATGCAACACCTCACTTCCAATTTACACAAATGCTTGTTTTTATTCATAATGCATTTTAACTGTCTTTCAGCCAATCACTTATATAAATCATTTGGAGCATTATTTTTCTTCTCTAATCAAATAAACGGTACCTTTCCCTTTGCCAATGCTTTGAACTACCTGTTCCTTTTTCATATACTGTAAGTCTTTCTTTATGGTATTGATATTGATGTTTTTAAATCTTTTCGCAATATCCGATATTTTTAAAGGCTGATTGTCGTTTAAGTATTCTTTTATCTTTTTTTGTCTTTCGTTTAAGTAGCCGCCTTTTGATTTAAATACATCATATTTGGCAGCTAGTCTTTGCGTTAACGCATTTAATTTTTCGAGAAAATATAAAATCCAGGCGGATATGTCTTCATTTTCTTTGTTTCGATTCTTCTGGCCTTCCATCAAGGATTGATAATATTCCTTTTTGGTGCTTTCTATCAGGTTTTCAAAGGAAACATATTGAATAAAGCTGTAGTCCTGTTGCAACAACAGAAGTGTTGTCAATAACCGGGAAAGCCTGCCGTTGCCGTCCTGGAAAGGATGGATGGATAAAAATTCATAGACGAATGTTGCAATGATAATCAGAGGATGAATGTCGCCTTTTTCGAATTGCTCATTTGTCCAGTTAATCAAGTCATTCATTTCGGTTTGAACCAAATGAACATCAGTTGTGTTAAAAATAATTTTTTGTATGCCACCCGGATAGTTTGCCACAACTTTGTTGGAAAGAGACTTGTATTCACCACGGTGACGGGTGTCTTTGTCGCTGTATTTTAGCAAATATTGGTGCAACTGCTTGATGTAATTTTCCGATAAGCGGATGTTATTATAGTTCTCGTAGATAATTTCCAAAGTATCATAATAGCCTACCACTTCTTGCTCATCTCTCGTTTTTAACTTTATTGTTTTAATCTCTTTCAAAAGTGCTTCTATCTCGTTATCTGTTAAAGTTCCGCCTTCAATTCGTGTGGATGAACCGATACTTTCAATTGTGGCAATTTTTCTTAATTCTTTGAGATAAGTATTTTCTTGTTTTTCCAATACATTCCACTTTCCCTTATATAAATCTATTTGGGAAATGAGGTTGAGGATTTTCTGGTTCGTTTGAAAGTCGAAATTTAGTTTATTGATATATTTATTCATTATTTACCCGTATATTACCTGAATATAAAAGTCTGTTGATTTGATTTAATATCCAAATAATATCCATAATTTATCTGAAAATATACTTTTATGTATTATAACTACATTATGGCGCCAAAACCCGGTTTGACAGCCGTTGGTTTTGTTGTCGGATGCGGCTGATTTGCCGGCTGGCGCTGCCCCAGGCCAGGGTAAGCAAAATGGCGAAAAAAGGCATCAGGGGCACCTTGTACCTGAACAATGAGCCGAAGTTGTAAGTGGAAATGCCCACGGCAAAAGCAAACACCAGCACGAATGTAAGGGCAAACCAGGCTGCCGGACTGCTAAGCACCCGGATGCGGTATCTGATCATCCTGATTACTATGATCAAGGTGAGGATGGTCATCACGAGGCTCTCCAGGGCGGCCAGCAGCATCAGTGGGTTGCGCACCTCCCACAGGTAGGGCCTGAACAGCGACACGTTGATAGCCGCGGGCGCCAGCCTGAGCATGCTGGGCAGGGTGCCATCGAAGTCGCCCAGGTCATAGCGGCTGCCGGCACCGCGCCCGGTCCAGCGGCCGATATCATAGGCGGTAATGCGGGCCGTTTCTGCCAGGCGGTCAAGGGCATAGCGTGGTGACGACTTGCTGATCTGATAGACCGTAAGCGCCCCGAAACCCATTACCAACAAGATGATCAGAGGCGCTGCCAGCAGCCGTGCCATTTGGTTGGGTATTTTCTTGAGCGATAATTTATACAGCCATACCATAGCGGCCGGAATAAAGCTGAGCACGATGTAAACCTTGATCTTGGCAATAAGCAACAACGACAACACCAGGATAACCAACCAGCGTAGCGGATGCTTACGCCAATAGAGCAGGTGAATAAGCGCGGCCGTGCTCCAGCCCAGCATACCGAAGGTGATGGAATCCTTCAAGATACCCGAACCCCAGAATACGGTGGAGGGAATAAACAGAATAGCCAGTGCCAGGCGGCTGATATGCTGCGGAAACAGCTTGCAAAAGGCCATATACATAGCCCATAGCCCCGAGAA
>WFNR01000176.1 GCA_015488485.1 Cyclobacteriaceae bacterium
AGGATATCAAGCACTTACAATAATTTGTATATCGAAAGCATTTTTTTAATTGCCTCTCTATCAGTTTGTTAACTCAAAATCGTGTCAAACTCAGGTGACAAATCTCAATTCTGCAATCATCCATCTGCCATCTTTAATCTTAATCGCAGAGGGTGCCAAGAAATCCGTGCCTTTGGCAGGCAAGCGCAAGGGATGCAAAGCGGGAAAAGTGGAAAAGAAGCGTAGATGCGGGGATGAGGGAATGCGTAGATGCGGAATGCGATTATGCGGAAATGCGTGAATGCGTAGATGAGGATTTTAGCCCGCCTGTCGTGAGCAGGCTGGTAGCTGGTAGATGGTAGCTCGTAGTTCGTAGCTGGTAGCGAGGTGGGCATCCCCTTTAGGGGAACGAGGGGGCGCTGGGGTAATGGAGGCCTGAGGACAGATGACGGAGGACAGAGGACAGAAGACCGAAGACGGAAGTCAGATGACGGAAGTCTGACAAATCTCAATTCTGCAATCATCCATCTGCCATCTTTAATCTTAACCGCAGAGGGCGCCAAGAAATCCGTGCCTTTGGCAGGCAAGCGCAAGGGATGCAAAGCGGGAAAAGTGGAAAAGAAGCGTAGATGCAGGGAAGCGGTTTATAAACGGTGTGAATGAAGTTGTTTTCTATTCCAAAAAATGAATCCATCGCCCTGCCCTTTAGGGCAGGGAGTAAATTGCCCAAAGAAAAATGGGCTTTAGCCCTATACAGCATCACTATTTGGGCCCAGGGGTCTGTAAATAGGCATCTCTGTAGCATCAGAGTCCCCATTACCCCCAAATACCTCGTTCAGGCAGGGGATTTCTGCCTTTTACAGCTTGCCTTCGAGAACCTGCCTTCGAGAACCTCAGGCAGTACAGGCAGTACAGGCAGTACAGCTAAGTCAGCCAGGTAAAACTCATAGATCTGCGCACTATCATTTCTCGTCCTTATCCTTATCAAAGAATTTTTTGCGCTTGCTTTCTTCCTCCTCCTTAGTTCGTACCAGGTCACCATCCTTCAGGCGCTTGGATACCAGGATATAAGGCCCGGTAATTACCGTTTCGTCTTCTTTTATGCCTTTAACGATTTCGATATGCTCGTAATCGCTTATACCGGTTTCTACCTGACGTAAATCCGCCTCGCCATCCTGCATTACAAATACCACTTCCACCTCTTCCTCCTCATCGGATGACTGCTTGTCATCCTTTTCAGCCCTTTTTCGTGGCTTTTCTTCATCATCATTCCCGTCTATCTCCGATTTGGGCCTGGTGGTAACAGCAGCCAGCGGTACGGCCAGTACATTCTCCTTGGTTTCTGTTATGATGTCCACGCTGGCCGTCATGCCGGGTTTGAAGGGATATTTATACCCCTCGGCCCTCAACTGGGCAAAGGCGCTCGGCAGTATCTTGATGCGCACCTCAAATTCGGTTACTGCATCGGCCGACACCTTGTCTTTAGCCGTATTGGCAATATGGGTTACAATACCCTTAAAGGTCTTTTCCAGATGGGTATAGGCATCCACATCGATGATGGCCGTATCACCCAATTCAATACGAATAATATCGTTTTCATTTACATCCACGCGCACTTCCATTTCATTCAGGTTAGCAATACGCAGCATTTCGGTGCCGGCAAATTGCGATGTACCCACTACCCGCTCGCCTTTCTCCACACTCAGCTTCGATACAATACCACTCATCGGGGCATAGACCGATGTTTTACGCAGATTTTCTTTGGCATCGTCCAGAGCCGCCCGGCTGCTTTTTACCATGTAGCGGGCAGCATCTACCGCTGCCTGGGCAGCCTTGTAGTCGTTCTCCGCCACTTTGTACGATTGCTGCGCCTGCTCCCACTCCGAAGAAGAGATGACATTGCCATCAAACAGCTTTTTGCTGCGCTCCAGTTCCAGTTTGGCACGCTCATAAGTGGCTTTGGCCCTGGCCAGATTGGCCTTGGCCGATTGCAGGTTGGCAATCTGGGTGTTGAGGCTGGCCTCGGCACGCTGCACGGCCGATATGTAGTTATCAGGCCGTATCTTCACCAACAACTGGCCCTCGGTTACCGAATCACCTTCTTCTACCGTGAGTTCAATGATCTCCCCGGCAACATCCGGACTTAATTTTACTTCAGTAACCGGCTGTACCATTCCCGAAGCACTTATCTTTTCCACAATAGTCAGCCGTTTGGGCTTGTCGGTTTCTACTGTCAATGTCTTTTTGTTGCTTCTGTTTAAGTAGTAGGCTACACCGATCAGCACGATGAAGGTGCCCAGTATTATCCAGATAATCTTCGAAGAACTTTTTCTTTGCGATTGTGCCATGTTATATATCTAAATTCAGATGGTTATACTAAAATTCAATGGGTTTACCCTGATAAAAATCGAGGATTTTCAGTTTAAAAATAAAGTCGTATTTGGCGCGAAGTAAGTCCGATTTGGCCTGAAACAGGTTGTTTTCGGCCAGTTCGTAGTCGGTGGCATTGGCTGCTCCGTTTTCATAGCGTTGCTTCATAGCCCTGAACGACTCCTCCTGGGCTTCTACCCGCTTGAGGGAGCTTTGGTAGGCCTTGGCCGCGCTGTAAGCATCATAGTAAGCCCGCTCGATGGTCTGGCGCAGATTCTGGCGCGTGAGCTCGGCCTGTACCTTGGCTTGCTCATAGGCTATCTTGGCGCGCTGTACCGTTGCTTTTACCTGGTGATTGTTGAATATGGGTATGGATATGGACAAACCAACCGATTGGCCGAAGTTATTGTCCAACTGCCGACCCAACTCATAGGGCACCCTTATGAACTCTTCTGTCTGGGTAACTACCACATCACCAGTTCCTTGTACATAGCCAATAGGTATTTCCACAAAGTTGCCGGTGCCCTCAAATAGCCCGCGGTCGGCTGCCAACGATGAGTAGTTGGTATTCAGGCCGGCACTCAGACTGATACGCGGATAATAGCTACCTTTGGCCACTTTAATACCATAAAGGGAGCTCTCCAGGTTCATCTCTGCCCCTTTTACCTCGGGCATGATACTGGCGGCTATTTTATAAACATTTTCCGGAGTAACGGTAGCCAGCTCCACTTCGTTAATTTCGATTTCGGGTATTTCAATTTGCAAAGGTTCGTTTTCCGGGTAAAGCATTGCCTGCTTTAATTGCAGCAAAGCAATATTCAGGCTGTTCTCGGCATTAATCACATTCAACTCACTGGAGGCTACCTGCGCTTGCATATCCAGCAAATTGGAGCGTGGCAGCGAGCCCGCTTCTACCTGCTTGCGGGTACGCTCCATCTGGCTACGGGTAGATTCCAATTGCAGGCGGGCATTTTCCAATAGCTCCGTATTAAAAATAACCGTAGTATATAAGGTAATGATACTCAGGGTAATATTGTTTTTGGTGGTCTCCAGGTCGTACTCACGGGCCGCCAGATTGGCGTTGGCCTGCTTGATGCCGTTTACGTTGCGCCAACCGCTAAACAGTGTCCAGTTCAGATTAAGGTTACCGAAACCATTGGTCTGCTCCCGTTTGGTCACCAGGTTGGTCTCCGGGTTGATCGACCTACCCCAGTTATAGCCGTAGTTGGCTCCGGCATTCAAGGTCGGCAGCAGGTTCATCCTGGATTGATGCCGGTTCACTTCGTTTATATCAACTGTCAATTCCTGGTTTTTAACCGTCAGGTTGTTTTCCAGGGCATAGTCGATGCATTCCTGCACCGTCCAGGTACTATCCGGGGATTGTGCCAGCACGGCCGGCAGCGCCACCGGCATTACAAGCAAAAAAAAAGTTGTTGCTAAAGACCTTGAGTTCATGACATTTTAGGTTGATAAATGATTTGTTCGATATACCTTAGACTGTTTAGGTAGTTAATTGTTACATCGTTCACAGCATGATCCAATTCTATTACCTGACAGGCCAGGTCGTGCTTGCCTCTGCGCGATACGGTCATGGTGGCTATATTGCAATCAGCCTGCGATAATACATTGGCAATGAAGGCAATACTGCCTTTTATATCATGGGCAAAAATGATCAGCGTATATAGGGCGGTAGAAAAACGCGCTTCGAAGCCATTTATCTCCACAATCTGGATTACACCCCCTCCCCGACTTTCGCCCATCACACTCATCTTTTTATCACCCGCCTGCATGTTTACCAGCACGGTGTTGGGGTGCAATGTAGAGGCATTGCCTACCGATTTAAAAGTAATCTGCAAGCCCTTTTTTTCAGCCATTTGCAGGGCTTCCTTGATACGTTTGTCATCAGGCGCCATGCCCAGCAAACCGGCCACAATAGCCCGGTCGCTGCCATGCCCCTCGAAGGTGCGGGCAAAGGAGTTGTAAAACACTATTTCGGCCTGCTCGGGCTGAACACCCAGCAAATGGCGAGCCGCCAGCCCGATACGTACCACCCCGGCTGTATGCGAACTGCTGGGGCCTATCATAACCGGGCCGATCATATCAAATACAGAACTTTTTCTTGCCATAACAATACACTACTCACAAAAGAGTACAATTAAATTATCAAATCGTGAAAGAAATACACCAACGGCACCGTATTATACGGCAACGGGTGCTTTTATGTGCGGATGCGGGTCGTAATCAAGCAACTCAAAATCCTCATACCTGAACCCGAAAATATCTTTTATGTCCGGGTTGATTTTCATTTTGGGCAACGGGCGCGGTTCTCGGCTAAGCTGCAAACGCGCTTGTTCCAAATGATTTTTATATAAATGTGCATCACCCAGGGTATGGACAAAGTCGCCAGCCTCCAGGTTGCATACCTGGGCCATCATTAACAACAACAATGAATAAGAGGCGATATTAAAAGGCACTCCCAGAAAAACATCGGCCGAGCGCTGATAAAGCTGCAACGACAGCTTGCCATCAGCTACATAAAACTGAAAGAAAGCATGACAAGGCGGTAAGGCCATATTTTCGATTTCGCCTACATTCCAGGCACTCACGATAATCCTGCGCGAATCCGGATTGTTTTTTATTTGATCTACCACCTGACTGATTTGATCGATATGCCGGCCATCGGCAGTAGGCCAGCTACGCCACTGATAGCCATATACCGGCCCCAGGTCGCCATTTTCATCGGCCCATTCATCCCAAATGCTTACTCCGTTTTCCTTCAGGTATTTAATATTGGTATCCCCCTGCAAAAACCACAACAGCTCATGGATAATGGAGCGTAAATGCAATTTTTTGGTAGTCAGAGCCGGAAAGCCGTCTGCCATGCTAAAACGCATTTGATGCCCGAATACACTCAAAGTGCCGGTGCCGGTACGGTCGTCTTTTTCTACCCCTTCATCGAGGATACGCTGCAGTAGTTGGTGGTACTGTTTCATAAGGCCTGGTGTTTTTGCAAAGTTAGACTTCTGCCTGAAATTTTATAGTGCTACAACCCGATTTATTAGTCGGGTGACCCGGCCATTTATAACATTTTTATTGGCGCCTGCCAGCGCTTACAGTAGTTTTGACAATCGTATATAAATCATCTGGTCGCATGAAGCATTTGTCATTTTTCTTGTTCACCTACCTGATACTTGCAAGCCTGACCCTGCGGGCACAACAAGACCCCGGACGCTGGCAGGTAGAAGATATTATTTTTAGCGAAACGGTACGTGAAGCCCGCTTTGCACCTGACGGACAAGCATTGGTCTGGTCCAAACGCAGAGCGCACAAGGAGAAAGATAAATTCATTAACGATATTTACCTGACCCGGCTGGATTTACGCAAGGACAATCTGCCGCGCACCTTCCGCCTGACTACGGCCGATGAAAATGATCATTCACCTGTATTCGCCCCCGATGGCGAAAACATCTATTTTCTTTCTTCACGCAAAAAAGGGAAATCGTTGTGGAAGATGAGCATTTACGGTGGGGAGCCTCAAGAAGTATCCCGATTCGATAACGGCATCAGTAAGCTGGCCTGGCTCAACGACCACACCCTCACCTACCTGTCGCATGACGGTAAAACCCTCTATGAAACCAAAAACGAGAAAGACAATACCGAAGTAATAGACGATTCCGTGCATTGGCACATTACCCGGGTATATGCCTACGACCTGAAAGAAAAGACCAGCACGCGCCTGACCGACAACAGCCATCCGGTAAGTGATTATGCCGTATCGCCCGATGGCCGCTACCTGGTGGTACGCCTCACCATGTCGCCTCACTACGGGGTGGATGGCCAGCCCAAGCCGCAGGTTTATCTGTATGATCTGCACAGCAAAAAGAGGCAGCAATTGTTGCAGGGCTTCCAGGAGCCCGGCAGCTTTCGTTTCCCGGCCAATAATGCGGGTTTTTATTTTACGGCTGTTACCTCTTCCGATCCGCAGTGGAACGGGGCAGGTATTACCGAATTGTATTATTATGATATAGCTACGCAGCAGGTAAAAAAAGTACCCCTTAACTGGGACATGGGCCTGGGTGGCGGCTACCGGCTGAGCGGTAATGATGTAGTGGCTTCGCTGGCCAACAAAACTACCCGCAGGCTGGCCTTCTATCGCAAAACGGCTAGCGGTTGGCAGCAGGAAACCCTCGATTTCGGCCAGATGAACGACCATCTTAATCTGTTAGCTATTGACAAAAGCGGCAAGACCCTGGCTGCCAGTTACTCCACTGCCAGCCGCTTGCCCGAGTATAGAATCTTTACCCTGCAACCGGGTCGCAAAAAAGGTGTACAGGTAAACGACCGCGGGGAGTTTGTCAGGTTAAACAAAAAACTACATAAAAGACACATTACGCGTGCCGAGGTAATTACCTGGCAGGGCGCCAACAACGAAACGGTGGACGGCATCCTGTACTATCCGGAAGACTACCAACCGGGCAAGCGTTATCCGCTGGTGTTATCCATTCATGGTGGGCCGGCCGGCAGCGATATGGATATGTGGAGCGAACGCTGGTCAACCTATCCTCAGTTGTTTGCCCAGCGCGGTGCCTTTGTGCTTAAGCCCAATTATCACGGCTCAGGCAATCATGGCCTGGCCTTTGTAGAATCCATCAAAGGCCATTATTACGATCTGGAGGAAGTAGATATCCTGAATGCCATAGACACATTGGCCGAGGCTGGCCTGATCGACAAGGAGAAACTGGGTGTTATGGGCTGGTCGAATGGCGCCATCCTCACCACCATGCTCATACTGCGCCACCCGGATATGTTTAAGGCAGCGGCAGCCGGTGCCGGTGATGTAAACTGGACTTCCGACTACGGCACCTGTGCCTTTGGCGTTACCTTCGACCAGAGCTATTTCGGTGGCGCCCCGTGGGATGATACAGATGGCAAGCCCTACAATGAGACTTACATTCTCAAATCTCCACTGTTTGAAATAGAGAAAATCAAAACTCCCACCATCATTTTCCATGGCAGTGAAGACCGGGCCGTACCACGCGATCAGGGCTGGGAGTACTACCGCGGGCTACAGCAAGTGGGTAAGGCGCCTGTGCGTTTTCTGTGGTTCCCCGGACAGCCGCACGGTTTGCAGAAAATCACCCATCAAAAGCGTAAAATGAATGAGGAATTACGCTGGTTCGATACCTATTTGTTCAATACCTATGAAGCAGAGAACGAGGCTTTTAAAGAAGACAGCCCGTTGGGCAACCTGCTGAAACTGGAGGCCGCAGCCAAACAACACAACGGGCGCTTTGGGGTTGAACAAAACGGCCATCTCCTGCCACAAATGATCAGCCTGGGTACGGATACCATCAGCATCGGCCTGTTTGAGGTGACCAACGCCCAGTTCCAATCCCTAATTACCGGTTATACCTACCCGCAAGGTCAAGATAATTACCCGGCCACCGGACTGAGCCGGGAGGAGATTGCTGCCTATCTGGAAAAACTGTCGCAACTAACCGGAGCCACCTACCGCCTGCCTAATGCCCGTGAAGCCAAAGGTTTGCAAAAACTGGTGCTGAAACATGCCAAACATGGCAATACCCTGAACTACTGGGTCGGCTACGACCCCACTCCTGCCGATGCCGTCCGCCTAAGGCGCAAACTAAATGATTTGGAGCGTAGCCTGTTGATGCCGGTGGGCAGCTTTAAGCCCGGCAAAATAAAA
This sequence comes from Cyclobacteriaceae bacterium, assembly GCA_015488485.1. Lineage (GTDB taxonomy): Bacteria > Bacteroidota > Bacteroidia > Cytophagales > Cyclobacteriaceae > S012-113. The sequence goes on from WFNR01000176.1 coordinate 8,057, forward strand.
GGTAGGAACGTCTTTGATCTGGGTGGCAATGCAGCCGAGTACTACCTGGACGGCAACACCCTCGGCACCTACGACCTGTCGGCCTACGATGCTATCGATGTGCATAGCCCTACAATAAGTGCAAATCCGGCTCATACCGGTTTCAGAGTAGTGCGGGAGTGAAAATGGGGAGTCTCGTTTTTATTCGATTGAATTGGCCCAGCAACTAACTGAGTTGATTTTACTGGCTGAATTGACTATACTGCCTGATCTGCCTGTACTGCCTGAGGTTCTCGAAGGCAGGTTCTCGAAGGCAGGTTCTCGAAACCAGGTCCTCGAAGCCATCTGGCTGTGCTGGCTGAGGCACTCGAAGGCAGGTTCTCGAAGGCATCTGGCTGAGGCTCTCGAAGCCAGGTCCTCGAAGCAGCTGGTCCCTTCCTGCACAAGATAATTCGGCCAGGTAGCATAAAAAAAGCCCCCATCTGCCGTAGGCTTCAGGGGACTCCACTCAACAACCACTTCTCAAAGAAGAGAAGTATTATCTGTCGGACAAGTCGATTTCATAGGTTTCGCCATTGCTGGTTACCGTCACGATGGTATCGCACTCACCGTCACCGAAATCAACCACCAACTCACGATCGCCATACTGTATTTCCTTTACACCGGCAACCGGTACCCGTCCTTTCTTTGGTCCGCGGCAGGAACGCTTGAAGACCAATTTCTCCAGTACATTGGTGCTGTAGTTAACATCATCGCGAGTTTTGCCGCTGGCCGTAGAGCCTTCCAGAATCCACCATTCATCCTGCAGTGGGTTGCTGGCACGATGCCATACGCGTGTACGGTTTACCTCACGAGTAGCAAAAGTGCTATCAGGCCAGGTTACCTTGCCTTCCAGCAATACGATATTGAAAGTAGGATCGGCATCAAGCGATTCAGACACATTGGTAACCTTGCGAATGCCCTCTATATGACGGTCGTTGATATAGAAATTATCGAAGGTAACTGACCAGAATGAACCCGGCACAAAGCGTCTGCCGTCATATTGTATGATGATCTTGCCGGAACGGGTTACACCATTGGGCCCGGTGCAGCCATCACCAAAGTCAATCACGATAATGCCATTGGCCATATCGTGGGTTACGGTAGCGCAGCGCATGCGCTCATCATCCATTTCCTGCACATCGGTTACCCGACCGCCAACACCTACATCGGCCAGAACCATGGCATTGGCTGCCAGGTCGTCAATTTCCTCAAAGTCGGCATCGATTACCGCCTCGGTTTCTACCGATTGTTCATCTACTGCAGGCAGGGGCTGGATATCGGCACCGTTGGGTGTACAGGCTACCAGCCACAAGCTTGTCAAACCTAACCCCAGGATAAATTTCCCGGTCATCTGATAAAGGACTCTTAACTTTTTCATGTCTTTGCTTTTTAAGTTTTTGTTTTGTTTGTCCTTTAGAATGGAATCAGCACAAAAGGTTTAACGGGGTTGAAAATTTTTATGTATTGACTGGAAAATATAGCCTGACACCCACTACTCTACCCAGGCAGGTAAACCGGAGATATAGCTCAGAGATAACTAAAACAGACAAAACTTTGCTAATGCCGGCCAAATACCAAGCCGTGCATGTTGGCGGGCGGTATATTACTTACCTCCCAACAAAAGCCGTTGAGGCACACAAAGCGAATAGTTCCTCCCCTTTCCGTCAAAACAAAATTGGCGGGTTGTTCAAAACCAAAGGCAGGTGGCTTCGATCCTTTTCGCACAAGGTTGATGGGCAAACCGGTAAATGGCTCATCGGGCAGATGATCGACCTCGACAAAAAGATAACCCTGGCGTATTAGCGCCAACGCCTCATCGCTGGTAGCCGGCATCTTGCCGGTTGCTTTGCCGGCCTGCACCACCAGGCCAGCTACATCAGGTTCTGAAAAGCCATACCACTCCTGCAGGTCACCTACCTCTTCTATCAAACCTTGCCGGTACCAGGTAATGCCATCCTCCAGCGTGATTTCCTGATGGCTAATGCCCAGGTCAGTTTGGTAGTGCTTACTATCGACCGCCATAGTCACCTGCCGTAGTAAAACATCAAAAAGTTTTTCATCATTCATGGGTATCTGGCGGTAGTCAGCCTCCGTAAAGCCGGTATGTTCTTTATCCGCACATAACGCCAGGGCGTGCAATAGCGTGGCAAAGTGCAATCGCCTTACATATTCCTTTTCAGGGTCGCCAGCCTGCCAGCCGGCTTCTACCAATATAGTAGTGGCTCCGGTGCCTTGCACCCAGTCGCCAAAGGCACGGGGAGAATAACTGTCGTCATACAACCCTACCTGGCCGGGTATTACCTGCTCCAGTTGCTGGCGCAAGGCGGCAATTATCTGCATGGCACGCAGACGGTTGTCAGGCACGGTTTCCTGCTGGTCGCAGGCCGGAGCCAGAAAAGCCATCGTACTGGGCTTGCCGGTACCGGCAATGTTGTAAAACCTGCGTTGGTCGTGCAGATTAAAAGCCACATGCGGCTTTATTTCCTTTACCAGTTCATGCAGCAGTTGCGCTTCCGGACTCACCAGCGACCGGGCCTCACGGTTCAGGTCTATGTACAGGGCATTCCTGCGTATAAAGCGAGCGCTGCCATCGGGGTTGAGCATGGGTACCAGGGTAATGGTGAGTGTTTGTAATATCCGGTCAACCCAGGATTGGAACTGACTCCCCGGGTTGCCAAAAAACTGCAGCATATCAAGCAGGGCACGGCTGGCGGTGGACTCATTGCCATGCATCTGCGACCACATCAGCACCTTTACCGGCCCCTGCCCCAGGGTAATCCGGTAGATAGGCCGCCCTTCTACTGAATAACCGGCAGTAGCCAACTGAAACGGCCCGGCCAGCTTGTGCAGCAGGTCATGATAGTCCTCTACCGGGAAGCGATTGGTGGTGATGGCTCCGACATGATAATCGGGAAAATGCTGATAGAAAGCAGAAAATCCGGCCATTTTCAAGGGTTTTATAAAAAATAATGCAATTTTACCCTGACAAATCTAAGACATTCATGAAGCGATACCTGCTTGTAACACTGCTCTTTTTTACGGGCACTGCCTCCCTGATTGCCCAGGAATTAAAGATTGCCAAACTGAAATATCATGGCGGGGGCGACTGGTATGCCAACAAAACCGCACTGCCCAACCTTATCGCTTTTTGCAATAAAGAGCTCAAAACCAACATCGCACCGGAAGAGGACGTAGTGGAAGTAGGTGGCAACGAGATTTTTCTGTACCCCTATGTATATATGACCGGCCATGGCAATGTAGTATTCAGCGACCAGGAGGCACTCAACTTGCGGCAATACCTGATTGGGGGTGGTTTCTTGCATATTGATGATAATTATGGCCTCGATAAGTTCATTCGTATTGAGATGAAAAAGGTATTTCCCGAACTGGATTTTGTCGAACTCCCTTTCGACCATCCGGTTTATCATCAGAAATTCGACTTCCCCAACGGCTTGCCCAAGATACACGAGCACGATGGCAAGCCGGCCCAGGGCTTCGGCCTGATTTATCAGGGCAGGCTGGTTTGTTTTTATTCGTATGAGAGCGACCTGGGCAACGGCTGGGAAGACCAACACGTTTATCACGACCCCGAGGCCTTGCGCCAACAAGCCTTACGGATGGGCGCCAACCTGATCCAGTTTGCCTTTACGGGATATTAGTTTGTTTCTTGTTGTTCTTTTCGTTAATATACGTGTCTTAATAATCATAAAAATCATGAAGCAGCTTATTATTTTTCTCTTATTTATAGTGGCTTGTACGCCACCACGCAAGCCGGCAGAGCAAGCGCCCGCTCCTCTCTACGATTACGATGTAGAGCAGCGCCTGACCGATCTGGGCATTACCCTGACCCCGCCCCCCAAACCTATTGCCAACTATGTAAATGCAGTGCGCAGTGGCAAGCTGGTGTTTATGGCAGGCAAAGGGCCTACCCGCCCCGATGGCGGCTATGTCACCGGCAAAGTAGGTATTGATTTAACAGTAGAAGAAGGCTACGAAGCTGCCCGTCTGACGGCTATTGCCCAACTGGCGGCCCTGCAGGCGGCCATTGGCGACCTCAACAAGGTAGTACGCATTGTTAAGGTTACCGGCATGGTCAATGCCGCCCCTGATTTCGACCAGCATCCCGAAGTAATCAACGGCTTTTCCGACCTGATGGTAGAGGTATTTGGCGAGCGTGGTAAGCACGCCCGGGCGGCAGTGGGCATGGGTTCGTTACCTCGCAATATAGCCTGTGAAATTGAGATGATTGTGGAGGTGCAGGACTGATATTTGCAAAAGCTGCTGCTTTTGAAATAGGTTAACCCAAACCATCACAACTCCAGCCGTGCATTGGGCGTTTCGCGGCTCAGGCGCAGCATCTTTTTGCTGCCGGATGCCGCAATGCTTACTACATTGGTCTGGGTGGGAAACAGCTCCATCAGATAGTCGGCACGGATATGCACGGTCTGCCAGACAGACGGCACCTGGCAGCTAAAGGTGTACCACACCGACATATCATTGTGCTCGCAAGAAACAAATGTGTATGCCACCGGGCTACCATTGACTTTAATCTGCAAATGATCCTGCAGATAGGCCGTAACTGCCTGACCGGCACATTCGCCACCGCGCAAATCATAGCGCTCATCGCTGGCACGATAAATGGCATCTTCCAGATCATCGGCAAATACCTTCACGGCCAGCTCCGCCTCCTGTCCGGTAGTCTGTTTAAATTCCACCACCGATACATAAACAGCATGTCCCGACCCGGCCGGAGTGGCCCATCCCAGAAAAAAATACAGCCAAAGCAAACTTTTCATAACCTAAAGATAAGGAATAACCTCCTTTAATGAACAGGAAAATAAACCATTGTCAGGATTTTGATTGTTTTCCCCGGCAAAATTCACTTTATTGGCCTCGCAATAAAATACATACAAGCAATTAATAAACGGTATTCAAAACAAAGAAATGCAAAGAGTCAACCAATATAAAGTAGGCTGCGTACAAGCCGGATCGTTTTTATTCAATCTGGAAGAAAGTCTGGCGAAAGCGCAAAAATATATCACCCAGGCGGCTGCTGAGGGGGTTAAATTGCTGGTATTTCCCGAGGCTTATCTGTCGGGCTACCCGAGTGGCCTGAGCTTCGGCACAGTGGTAGGTAGCCGTACAGAAGCCGGCCGAGACATGTACCAGCGCTACTGGCAAAGCAGCGTAGAAGTGCCCGGCCCGGTAACCGAACAATTGGGTGAGATGGCGCGCGAGGCCGGCTTGTTTTTGGTTATGGGGGTTATAGAGCGTGATGCCGTCAACAAAACTCTGTACTGCACCTTGCTGTATTTTACCCCTGATGGTGAGCTGGCAGGCAAGCACCGCAAGATAAAACCGACTGCCGGAGAACGCATTGTGTGGGGTGAAGGCGATGGCAGCACGCTGGTGAGTTTCGACACCCCACTGGGACGCCTGGGCGGGCTGATTTGCTGGGAAAACTACATGCCGCTGGCACGGATGGCCATGTACAGCCAGGGCGTAGAAGTATATGTGGCCCCTACTGCCGACTCGCGCCCTACCTGGCAGTCAACCATGGAGCATGTGGCCTGCGAGGGCCGCTGCTATGTAATCGGCTGCAACCAGTATTTCACCCAAGACTATTACCCCGAAGATCTGCGAGCCACCATCCCTCCCGACCGCGACCATGTGCTGTCGCGCGGGGGCAGCACCATAATCTCACCGCTGGGCCAGGTGCTGGCCGGGCCGCTATATGATGAAGAAGGCCTGCTGACGGCTGATATTGATCTGGATGAAATTGTGCGCAGCAAATTCGATTTTGATGTAAACGGCCATTATACCCGTCCTGACATTTTCACTTATGAGGTCAAAGATCAGCCGCCTATCAAAAAACTGGATTTTGATATTTAGCCTGTCGGGATGGAAGAATATGTAAAACTGTTAATCCTGATACCGGTAGGCATAGCGGCCGGGTTTATCAACACGGTAGCCGGGGGCGGCTCGCTGCTCTCCCTGCCTACGATGATTTTCCTGGGCCTGCCACCCAATATTGCCAACGGCACCAACCGGGTGGCCATCTTTTTACAGAATATCTCGGGCATTGCCGGTTTTCGCAGCAAGGGCATCTTTATCTTTCCCTATAGCCTGTGGCTTGGACTGGCCGCTCTGGCCGGGGCTATTGCCGGAGCGCGCATCTCGATTGACCTGGACCCGAAAACCTTCAACCACATCATCGCCATCATCATGGTGGCGGTGGTACTGCTCATTGTCTTCAACCCCATCAAGCATAACAACGGTAATCCGGCTAGCGAAGACTTTAGCCTGAAAGCCCGTATTACCGGGGTTATAACCTTTTTCTTTGTGGGCATATATGGCGGCTTTATCCAGGCCGGTGTGGGCTTCCTGATCATGGGTAGCCTTAGCTATATCAACAAGTTAAGCCTGGTAAAGGTCAACAGCATCAAGGTCTTTGTGGTATTTACCTATACCATTGCCGCCCTGCTGGTGTTTATTATCGAAGACCAGATCAACTGGTTGTTCGGGCTGATACTGGCTAGCGGCAACATGACCGGGGCCTGGATAGCCAGCCGCTGGAGTGTGGACAAAGGAGATAAGTGGATCAAACGCATCCTGCTGGTAGTGGTCATCGCAATGGCTATCAGGTTATGGTTTTACTACTAAGAATGGCACAATTAAGCGGCCGCGCATTGCACAGTATGGGCGAATCCCGTAATTTTGGTTGAAAGCGAAAAAGACCTGACAATGAATATCAACCCAATCGTTCTGTCTATCCCTATATTCTTTTTGCTGATCGGCATCGAGTTGATAATTGAAAGACTCACCCACAAAAATTATTACCGCCTCAACGATGCCCTCACCAACCTGAGTTGTGGTATCACCCAGCAGGTATCGGGGGTCTTTCTCAAGCTCTTCGGCATCGGGCTCTATGTGTTGGTGTATGACCACCTGCGCCTGTGGCATATACCTTCCACCTGGTACACTTTTCTGATTTTGTTTGTCCTCACCGACCTGGCCTACTATTGGGCACACCGCATGAGCCATGAAATCAACCTGTTTTGGAGCGCCCACGTGGTGCATCATCAGAGCGAAGATTACAACCTGTCGGTAGCCTTGCGGCAGAGCTCCTTTCAGGTTGTCTGGACTTCCTTCTTTTACTTACCGCTGGCGGTGCTCGGCTTCGAGCCGCTCGATTTTGCCCTGGCCAATGCCCTCACCACCCTGTATCAATTCTGGATTCACACCCAAACCATCGGCAAGCTGGGCTGGCTGGAGTACATTTTGGTTACCCCCTCCCTCCACCGGGTACACCACGGCCGTGACCCCAAATATATCGATAAAAACCACGGAGGCGTTTTTATTTGGTGGGATATGCTCTTTGGCACCTACCAGCCTGAGGAAGAAGCGCCTACCTACGGTATTACTACCCCGGTAAAAAGCTGGAACCCTGTGTGGGCCAACTTCAGCCACCTCTACCTGATGTGGCAGGAGATGAAGCGCATACCGCGGCTAAGCGATAAAATCCGTTATATCTTTTACAAACCGGGTTGGCTACCCAAGGAGTTGGGTGGTTACCGGCCGGCTCCGGAGGTAGACAAGGCGCATTACCAAAAATACGATACGCCTACGCCCCGGCCGCTGCAGGTATATGTGCTGGCCCATTATGTGATGCTAATAGCGCTTACCTCCTGGTTTTTGTTCACCCAGAGTACATTGGGCATGCCACTCAAAGTGGCTATTGCTATGCTGATCGGCTATGCCTCGGTTACTATTGGCGGGCTGCTGGAATACCGCCCCTGGGTGAAATGGGCCGAAACGCTGCGCCTGCTTTTATTTGTACTTATAGCCGCCTGGCTGCACCTGGCGCTGGGCTGGCCGGCTTATGTGCTCTACGGCACCGGTCTTTATGCCCTTGTGTCATTGGTGTGGCTGTACAAATCATTGTGGCAGCTTATTGCTGTGCAGCCGCAGCCACAACCAGCCGAGCGTTAGTGGCTTTGAGGTAACTTTTGCTTAGCTTTGAAGTGTTAAATTTTCCTGCATGAAATTCCGGGTACTTTTATTTTTTGTTTTACTGTTCGCAGCCCGGCCGGTGGCCTCGCAAGTATTGATCTCCCTGCTGTTTGGCGATGAGCTGAACAGCGGCAACGTGGAATTCGGCCTGGATGGCGGCTTTAACAGTGCCTATATAAAAGGCCTGGAGAGCAACAATCCGTATAATTTGTTTAATATCGGCTTTTATTTTGATATCAAGGTAAAAAACAACTGGTCTGTCTATACCGGAGTACTGGTGAAATCAAATACCGGCCAGAATCAGCTAACGTCAAATGATCTGGCTCTGCTGGATACGCTCACTTTTCTGTCGCAGGGCACTTACAAACAGCGCATCACCTGGTTTCATGTACCTGTTATGATGAAATACCGCTTTAAGAATCACTTTTTTGTTGGACTGGGGCCACAGGCAGCGCTACGCACCAAGGCCAGTCTGTTTTATGAATATGAACAAAACAACCGCAAGCTCACTACCGAATACAACAACCGGGAGCTGTTTCACCGGCTCGAGTTCGGCCTTATCGGTATGGTTGGTTACAAGCTCCAAAAAGGGCAAGGCATGAACCTGGGCGTTAAATATTATTACGGCCTGACCGATATTTTGCGAAGCGATAGCGCCCGATTGTTCAGTCGCAGTTTTTACATTTTCGTGGGCATCCCTATCGGCCGGCAAAAGGCGTTGGAAGCAGAAAAGAACAATTAATCCTTAAACCTGAATTTCAGGTATTTAATCTTTTCGCCCTGAGCGGCAAACATCTGCTCATAGCGGGTGGTAATGCCATAGTGCTCTTCCTGCAAAGGCGACTCATATAAATCGAAGGTATAGGTCAGGTCACGGATATCCGGGCGAGCCTGCAGTACCTCCAGGGTGTAGGTAAACAAGCCGGTGTTGTCGGTTTTGAAGCGCAGCCAGCCATCGGGCTGCAGGATTACCTTGTACATATCCAGAAAGCGCGGGTGAGTGAGCCGTCTTTTCTCATGGCGGTCTTTGGGCTGCGGGTCAGGAAAGGTGAGCCAGATTTCATCTACCTCATTTTCAGCAAAATAATCGAGCACATGATGGATGAGGATACGCAGAAAAGCCACATTTTGCATGCCTTCCTGCCGTGCCAGGCGGGCGCCTTTCCAGATGCGGTCGCCCTTGATATCCACACCCACATAATTGCGCTGCGGAAACAGCCGTGCAAGGCCGGTGGTATATTCCCCACGGCCACAGGCCATTTCCACCGTCAGGGGGTTTTTGTTTTTAAAATAAAGCTCATGCCAGTGGCCTTTGATTTTATCGAACAAAGGCTTACCCGGCTGTATCACATTGGCCGCTTCGGCATTTTCGGCAAATCTTTTCAGCTTCGAGCGCATTACAGGTCGTCTATTTCAGCCACCACAAAAGTACTACCGCCCACAAAAATCAGATCATCCTCCCGGGCTTTTTGCCGCGCTGCCTGCAGGCCGGCTGCCACTGTATCATAGGCCTGCCCTTGCAGCCCCTGGCTGGTGGCTAGCTGCTGCAACTGCGCCACCGGCAAGGCACGCGGTATCTGCGGCTGCACAAAGTAATAGTGCGCCTTGGGCGGCAACATACCCAGCAGCCGGCCGGCATCCTTATCCTGCACCATGCCCCACACAATATGCAGTTGACGGTATTTTTCTTGTTGCAGAGCGGCCAGCACCACCTGCAGGCCGGCCTCATTGTGGGCGGTATCGGCCAACTGGCGCGGCCGCTCCCCGATAAGCTGCCAGCGTCCTTTAAGACCGGTGAGGCCCACCACATTGGCCACCCCCTGGCAAATAGCCTCTTCTCCTATAGAAAACCCTGCCTGGCTATCAAGCAGTTGCAGGGCCGCCAGCGCCCCGGTCAGGTTTTGTCTTTGGTAGGGGCCGCGCAGGTCGGTAAGCAGGCCTTCCAGATACACCTGCCCTCCGGCAATCACGTTGTAACGCCCACCGGCTGCCTGCTCGATATGCAGCAAATCCTCGGCATAATAGAGAGGGGCCTGTAATTCGGCTGCCCGGTTGGCAAAGACGTGCGCTACTTCCGGTTGCTTTTCGCTGATCAACACCGGCACTCCCGGTTTGATGATACCGGCCTTTTCGGCAGCAATAGCCGGCAGCGTAGCGCCCAGAAACTGCTGGTGGTCGAGGCTGATATTGGTGATGATACTCAGCAGCGGCTGCACCACATTGGTGGAGTCGAGCCGGCCGCCCATGCCGGTTTCAATTACCGCTACCTCTACCTGCTGCTCATGGAAATACTGCATGGCCATGGCAAAGGTGATTTCAAAAAAAGAGGGATTAACCTCTTCAATCAGCGGCCGCTGGCGCGTGACGAAGGCACTAACAAAATCGCCCCCAACCTGGCGACCGTTGAGGCGTATGCGCTCGGTAAAATGCTTCAGGTGCGGGGATGTATAGAGGCCGGTACGGTAACCCGCCTGCTGCAGCACGGCCGCCAGCATATGCGCGATACTGCCCTTGCCATTGGTGCCGGCAATATGGATGGTGCGCACTTTTTGGTGGGGATTGTCCAGCGCCTGCAACAGCCGCAGGGTGTTGTGCAGATCATATTTGAGAGCTGCTGCCCCGCTGCGCTGAAACATGGGCAGGCGACTGTAGAGGTATGCTAAGGTATCTTGGTAATTCACAGCGGCAAAAATAGCCGTCCATGCGCAGATAAAAAGCAGGTGGGTTATTATTTGGCTTCGATAATAAAAGTGATTTTGCCTTTGGTAACCGGAGGTGCCGGCCCCGAAGAGGTTTTGGTGAACGTTAATTCCTCCACCGCTTGCTGATAGATTTTCATCAGGCTGGCAGTAACGGTATAATTTACAGTTACAACACTCACTACTTCACCGTGGTCATCGATTGTCACCTCAAATACTATTTTACCATCTTGTTGCACAGCGCCATGCTCCGGCCGCGGTTCTTTGTCCCACATCCAGCCGGTCATCTCCAAAGCGGCTCCCCCGCCACCGCCCGGTTTACCATACAAGGATCGGGCATCCACCTGTCCTTGTTCATCACCCTGGTTGCCGGTGGCCTCAGGCTTGTCGCCCTGACTGGCACCTGCCGGATTATCCGATTGCTGATCTTGTTTATTGCCCTCTTTATTACCCGGATATAAAACCTTGGGAGGCGATGGTTTCTCTTCTTTTTCTCTCTCTTTAACTGACTCTTCTGGCTCTTTCGGTTGCTCGGGTTGCACTTGCGGCTCACTCACCGGTGTTGCGGTAGGCTCATCACTTACCGGTTCGGCTGTAGGTTCGACAGGGGTATTATCGGCTTCAGCCTCCTGAGTCGGTGTGCTCTCCGGTTGTTCGGTTTCGGTAGTTTCTTCGCTGGTTTCGGGCGGAGTTTCAGCCTGGTTATCAGCCGGTTCGGTGGTTACCGGTTCGCTCTCCGGCTCTACCGTGCCACTGCCGGCATCACTGGTTCCGAAGTTTAGCTCAATGCCTATTTCGGGCAAGGGCGGATTGGGGGCACGCCAGGCTACCAGAAAAACAAACAGCAGCAGCAATGCCACATGGGCACCCACCGACACGATCAGGCCGATACGTTTGTTTTGTTTCTCTTTGGGGTCCGGGTTCATGGGTTGCTGGGCTTGGTGGCTATCGATACCTTGGCATTGAGGGCAGCCGCAATACCGGCCACCTCTACCAGGTACTCGGTGGGTACCGCCTTGTCGATATGCAGGGTGACCATGGCTTCCTCTCCGTTCAGTTCACGCTGTAACTCCTGCTGCAGACGGTTGCGGCTCACCCGCCTGTCATTGATATAATAACGCAGGTCTTTGGTGATGGTTACCGACACCTTTTGCATGACAATCTTCGACTTTTTGGCCGAAGGCAGGCTCACCGGCAGGCCCGAGGGGGTGATAAACGAACTGGTAAGCATAAAGAAAATCAGCAGCAAAAAGACTATGTCGGTCATCGATGACATGCTGAAAGTAGCATCAACCTTATATTTCGATTCCAGTGCCATGATTATTTGGGCTCTTGCAGCAGTTCGATAAACTCTATGGAAGAATACTCCATGCTATGCACTATCTTTTGCATGCGCGTTACCAGGTAGTTGTAAGCCAGGTAAGCCAGCACCCCTACCACCAGGCCGGCTGCCGTGGTAATCATGGCCTCGTATATACCGGCCGATAGCATTTTGGGGCTCACTGCCCCTTCCTCCTGGGCAATGGCCATAAAGGCGTTGATCATGCCCATCACCGTACCCAGAAAGCCTAGCATGGGGGCCGCCCCGGCAATGGTGGCCAGCAACGACAGGTTTTTCTCCAGCCGGTAAATCTCGATACGCCCGACATTCTCGATAGAGGCCTCGATATTCTTGAGTGATGAACCAATACGGTTCAGCCCTTTCTCGATCATGCGCGACATGGGGGTATCGGACTGCGCACATACTACCTTGGCAGCACTCAGGTCGCCTTGCAGCACCAACTCCTTGATTTTGGCCATAAAGGCATCGGGGCTGGCCGAAGCCTGCTTGAGGGTACGCATACGCTCTACGAATACGTACACCGCCACCAACGACAACAGAAAAATAGGGATCATCATGATCCCTCCCTTGAAAATTAAGTCTATGAGATGAATGGTACTGTCCCCGGCAGCCGTAGCAGCAGTATCCTGGGCAGCCATAGTTATTTGCATGAGCATAATCGTTAATATTTCATCACCCAAATTTCATCACCATACTTCTCTTTCAGGCGATTGGCCTCATCCTGGGCTTCAGGATAAGTTTCAAAATCCATGCCAAGCGCCAGGCGGTGCAGTTTTTTATCGCCCACCGCACTCAGCAGCACCGTAGTAACGCCCTCAGCCGCCAGTTTATTGCCATAATCGGTAGCCAGGTCGCTATCCACAAAACTGGCTATGACAATATAGTAGCGTCCGGTGGGGCTTTCCAGCACGGTAAAAGTAGCAGCCGCCTTGGCCTCTTCTTCAGCTTTTTTGGCAGCCTCTTCAGCTCTGCGCTTTTCTTCGGCTGCCCTGCGCCTGGCTTCTTCTTCCTGCTTTTTCTTAGCGGCAGCCTTTTCTTTGGCCAACTGCTCCTGACGGGCTATTTCCTTCTGTTTATCGGCAGCCGGCTTGTAAAACATAAAATACCAGATACCCACGGCTACAACCAGGAGTACGATTAATACGGCAATTATCTTCGGGGCATTGGACTGCGGCTTGGGAGGCGTATAGGTGCGCACCGGGGCGGGCTCCTCTCCTTCTTCGCTTCCCTCTCCCTCTTCCTGGGCCATTTCCGACTCATCACCTACCTGATCATCAAAAGCCGCTGCTGTAGCTTCGGCCGTAGCTTCTTCCTCTTCTATGGCAGTGGTCTCTTCGCTTACCGTTTCTTCTTCCTCCTCCGCGGCTGCCTTTTCTTCTGCGGCAGTCTCTTCAGCTACCGGTTCCTCCTCTGTGGCCGGAGGCTCAGATGAAGTATCGGCTTCTTCCGGTTCTGTTGGCTCTTGCGGCTCCTCTTCTTCAAGCTCATCGAGTGGCTCAAAGTCCAGATCGGGCAGTCCGAAGCTATCGTCCGAATCGCCCAGGTTATTTTGTTCGTCCTGATTAAATTCCTCTTCGTTAGGGTCTTTATCTTTCATAACTATGCAATTTTTAATGCTTTTGCGAACTAAAAGTAGTTAAAGTATCTTGTTTTCTAAAAAAACCACTTAATTTTTTCCTGCCAAACGCCTAAAACTTATAACTGAAGCCTCCGATAACCTGAAAACCTTTGACCGGATAATTATTGTAAAGCTGGTAGTTGCTACCCAAAATATTCATCAAATCCACAAAAACGGCTGCTTTATCGGTAAGGTGCAGGTTGAGTCCAAAATTGAGGTCGTGTACCGGATTGAGGGTAATAGCCGTACCGGCAATGGTACGCGCTTTGATGCCCAGCAGCATAAAATAGCTTACCTTGCCGTCAATCTTGTCGAAAATGCGGAAGGTGCTGCTGATCTCAGCCTCTGTCTGCGGGCGGTGCCAGGCCGCAGTTATATCGGTGGTGCGATAGGCATTGTAGGCACCCATAGCGCTGATACTCAGGTAGTCGGCCGGCAGATAGTCGAGCCGCAAGGCCAGGCGGTTGAGGGTGGTGCCCCCGCGGTCATACACCAGGTCGAAGCGGGCCGAATCGGCCTGGTTGTTGAGGAAAAACAACATGCGGTTGTAGTGGCTGTAGGTATAGGTAAGCGTATAACCAAAATGGGCGGTAAACAAGCCGCGGGCTTCCAGTTTGGCTGAAAGATTATTCACATTGGCATTTACCGCCACATTCTGTTCCAGCCAGGGGTTTTGCTCATAGAGGTCGTACAGTGCCTGTTTTTCCACCCCACCATAGATGGCCGCCTTGATACTATGCTGCTCGATCCAGCGGTAAATAGCCGCTGCCACCGGAAATATCCGCAACTGGCCGCCATTGCTAAGCGGGTCGTTTTCATAAACCACATTCACCCCGCCTTCCAGGAATAGCTTGTCCATGCGATAGCCAGCCACCGGCTGCAGGCGGGCATAAACGCGGCCTATCCGGGCAGAGTCCGCCCGGTTTTGCTGATAACCGGTGAAATCAAGTTTGGCATTGAACTGCCAGTTGTCGAGGCCACCCTGTACCTGGCCGCCAACCCGGTAAGAGAGCTCGGAAGCTGCGAAATTGGTAGCCATATAGCGCAGGGCAAAGGCAGCCTGATAGTCCCAGTCGTTTTTCAGGTTGTTTTCAGCGAGTTTTACCTGAAGGGCAAACTTATTGAGCTTTTGACGCGGTATCGTAAAATCGAGCAGTGAGTCTTGCAAAAGGGCTTCGTTATAACCGTAAATGCTGTTAAGCTGATACCGATAATCCACCCGGGCATCGAGGGTCAGGTTATTGAAAAAATAAATGCCGTTGATACCGAAGCGGGTGATGCCGGCTGCACTGGCATTATCCAGTACCGGCCCTTTACCTGAGGAATAATGCAGGAAATCGGCATTGAGCATATACTCGTCATTACGCTTGGTGCCGGCATTGAGCATGATATAGGGCGACTGGTAATTGCCGTAGCCTATTTTAGCCAAAAAGCCGTAAAATTTATCCAGCGGCAGGTCTTTCATCATGCGTGGCCTTACCAGCACCTGCAGGGGTGGCAGTGAATCGGCTGCATCCAGCAGGTTGAAGTTTAGCTGCAGCGTTCGCGGCTGCGGAAAATCAAGCACGATACTGTTGAACCTACGCGGCACATGGCGCAGGCGAATCAATTTATCCTTTTCCACCACCACGCGGGCATCACGTATATCTCCTGCCGGTTGCTGGGCCAAGAGGGCGCCTGGGCTCAGCAGCAGCAACAGGATTAACCGGTAGCAGATAGTTTTATTTATTCTCATGGTTGGCGGTGTCAAGTTCTACGGTATTCAGCGAATCGGGTACAATATCGTTTTCACGAGCCTCCAACTCAAGCACCTTGGCCAGGCGCTCTTCGGCAGCGGCCACCGTATTGGCGCTTTCCGAATTATCGATGATGGACTGCAGGGTAGCCTTGGCCTGGAAGTACTCCTGCATGGCAATAAAATTGTCCGCTACCAACAAAAAGGCCTTGTCGAGCCACTCGGTGAAGATGGCGAATTTCTCCGGTATCACATACAGGGCTTCGTTGGAGTTGGCATAATCGCCCTGCTGGTGCAGGATAAGGCCGATATAATACTGGGCTGCAGCCGCATTGGCATCCATGCCCATACCGGCTGTCTCTTCAAACTGCAACAGGGCTTCTTCAAAGCGCCCCAGGTTCATCAGCGCCTGCCCTTTGAGCAGCCCGGCCTTGGTCAGATAGTCGCTGCGGTCGTGGGCAGCCTGCATTACCCGCTCGGCATAATAGAGGGTAGAGTCATAGGCGGCATTGCCATAGTGCGCTTTGAGCAGCCCCATCAGCGCCCGCAGTTGCTGGCTGTTGCTCACCGCCACACGGTACAGCTCGTGGTAGTAGCGGGCGGCTTCGGCATAACGGCCGGCTGCCAGCTCGATGTCGGCCATGCGCTCGGCAATGCGGTGCAGCGGCAGATCGCCCCCAGTGGTATACAGGCGCTGATAGATATGCAGAGCCGAATCGGTGCGGTTGAGGCGATAGAGCGACTCAGCCAGCAGATACCTGGCCTCGGCAGCATGCAGGTCGTCCGGATAGGCCTCCAGGAAGCGCAGCAGCCCGCTGGCAGCCCGCTCATACTCCTGATCGTTATAATAACCGCGCAGGTTCTCAAACTCCACTTTTTCCAGACCGGAAACTTCAGGGTTCTTCTGCCTGAATTCGGCCAGCAACGACTCGAACTCACTGGCACGGCCGGCCAGGCGCATGGCTTCCTGCAGGCCGATGAGGGCATCGTTGATACCCGGGTTTTGCGGATATTTGTCGATAAGCTGGCGGTAGTAAGAAATGGTTTTATCGTAATCGCCCAGGTTGAACCAGGCCACTGCACTGCGCTCAAGGGCATGCGGCACATAGGGGCTGCGCGGCTTTTCACGGATAAGCCGGTCGAATGTGGCCAGCGCCTGCTCGAAATGCTCCATCTTAAGCTGCAACAAGCCCTTTTCAAACAAGGCATCGTCATAGAAAGCCGAGTTTTTATACACATTGATTACCCTGTCCAGGTGGTCGAGCGCCTGGCGATACTTATCCAGCAGGCCATAGATAACACCTGCCTGGTAGTAGGCATAGTCTTTTTCATTGACCACCCCCCTGATAGCCTGATTGAAGTAGTTTAAGGCCGTTTGATATTGGCGGGTGATATAATAGCAATCAGCCAGGCGTACCAGGGCATCGCCATAGCGCGATGATTTCTTATCGTCCTTGTTGACCACCTCTTTGAAATCAGGCAGGGCCTTGCGGTACTCACCCGTATTATAGTAGGCATAGCCGCGGCCATACAGGATTAACAAACGGTCGGCATTATCAGGGCCGGCCATTTGCCAGGCAGCCTCATAATAGGGCAAGGCCTTTTTGTACTGGCGCTGCAGCGAATAGGCCTCGGCAGTGTACAGATTGGCTTTTACGGCCAGTTGGCGGTCAACAGGATGCTCCAGCGATTTGGTAAAATATAGTACGGCCTTGCTAAATTGCCGGTCGTTGTACAGATCCACTCCATAATAGAGGGTAGCTGTTTGGTAAGCCCGCCAGATATTATCGGTTTTGTTATCGAGCTGCTCAATATAATCGAGGGCCGGCTTGTAGTTGCGGGTATGCAGGAAAGCCTGCGCCAGTATTTCATCGGCCAGCGTAGTACGGTATTGCGGATAGGCCTCTTTATAGGCAGTGAGCAGGGCGATGCTCTCGGAGAAACGCCCGATATCGTAAGCCAGCTTGCCGGCCATCAGCCAGGCATCGGCTTTCACAGCCGGCAGGTGGTCGCTGTTTTTTACATTTTTAAATGCCGTAAAGGCAAACTCCGGATTGCCGGCCTGCAAATAGAGCTTACCCAACTCATAAGAAGCCAGCGCTCCTACCCGGTTATCCTGACCGGCTATGGATTTGAGCAGATCAATGGCCTGCGCGGTCTTACCTGTACGGGCGGCCGCCACGCCATAATGATATACCGACTGGGCGGTGAACTTTTCTGTTTTACGGGCCAGCCCAAAATAGTGCCAGGCTTCATCATATTGCCCCTTGGCAAAATAGGCCTCGGCCAAGAGCACGGCCATCTGACCACGCTGGGCCAGCCGCTGTTTGCTGTCGAGCAGCGGCCGGGTATAGTCAATGAGATCGTCATAGCGCCCCGACTTGTAATAGATGGCGGTAATCATATAGGGCACGGCAGCGGCAAAGGCTTTTTCTGCTGCTACCGCCTTAAAATCGGCCAGTGCTGCAGTATAATCGCCCCGGTCGTACTCCACAAAGCCGGCATAGTAGTGGGCCGGGGCTTTAAAGCTGCTGGTGCTGCGCTTTACCCGGTTAAACTGGGTCAGGGCCTTGTCGAATTGTTTAATGGCAAAATAGCTGTAACCCAGCTTGTATTGTACTTCTGTGCGTTTAGCGGCAGGCAGGCTGCGCAACTCAGCACGCGATAAGTAGGTAGCAGCTTTCTTGTAGTTTCTATCCTGAAAAAAATACTCACCCATGTCCAACCAGGCACGACTGCTTAAAGGTGATAGCGGCTGGGCAGTGACAAAATCCTGCAACATTTTCTCGCCATCCAGGTTATAGAGCTTCAGGCTACTGATACCGCTGTAAATAGCCGCCTGCTGACGATATACGGTATCGGTGGTAGCCAGATAGCGGGCCAGATTGTGGCGTGCTCCGCTATACAATTTCTCCTGCATCAGATAGCGCCCCTGCTGATAGGTTACCCGGGGAGCGTAATGCTGCAACGATTGCTGTCCGAGGGCCGGTAGCGCTAAAAGGAGCAGCAGAGCAAAATATGGCTGTTTCAATATGTGGTCAGATGGTTTTCTCAATGCAATAACTTATAAACAAGTTCTTTTAGTATATATCCTTCGCTTGTTTTGGGCTGCTCCACCCCTTTTAGCACCAAGTCGGTATGGTGCAGATGCTGTATATTGCGCAGCACCTTGCCCAACGGGTAGCGCCCCAGGGCCTGCACATATTGACGGGCAATAAAGGCCGGCACCCCGATAGTACGGGCCACCGTGCTATCAGAGCGGTCGTGCAGATAATGCACTTGCAAAAGCTGTACAAACAAACGGTACAGTACGGGCAACACACGCAGCGGATGGTTGTCTTTAGGGTTGGCACCAAAGTACTGCACAATGCGGTAAGCCTTGGTAGCATCCTTTTTGAGTAAGGCGTTGTTCAGTTCAAATACGTTGTATTCACGGCTAACACCAATATGTTTCTCAACTATCTCCGGATTAACCACCGTACCGGTCGGCAGATTGAGTAGCATTTTGTCAATCTCATTGGTCAGGCGCTCCAGGTTGTTGCCTATGTGGTCGGCAATAAGCTGCAGGGCCATCTCATCGGCCTTATAGCCTTTATCGCGCAGGTAGGCCCCTACCCATTTGCTTACTTCCCAGTCTTTAATTGGCTCGGAGGTAAAAACCACCGCTTGTTTCTTGAGCTTTTTGGCCAGTTTCAGGTTACCATTTAGCTTGCCGTACTTATAGCAAAAGGCCAGTACGGTGGTCGGTTGTGGGTTATCCAGATAATTCTCCAGCAAGGCACGCCCCTCTTCGCGTTCAAAATCTTTCAGCAAATGGGCCTCTTTGACGATAACCACCTGGCGTTCGGCCATCATCGGAAAGCGCCTGGCATGGGTAAGCACCTCGTGCATGGCTACATCCTTGCCATAGAGCACAATCAGGTTAAAGCCGCGCTCGGATTCATTCAAAATGTTATTTTCCAGGAAGTTACAAACTTGATCGATAAAATATGGTTCGGCACCCTGCAAAAAATAAACCGGACTTAGCTTATTTTGTTGGAGATTATTTAGTATTTCTGTTGCCGACATAGGTGCTTAAATTATCAACAATTATAACCAAGATATATGTTGTAAGCTAAGGTTTTAATAACTTTGGAATAGATAGGTCAAAACTAAGGAATATGATAAAGAGCATAAGATTATTGGCAGTTTTTTTAATGGTTGGCGTAACCACCCTGGCGCAGCAGGGATCGGACATTTATTTGTTCAACTTTAAAATAGACCAACATCAGTTTTCTTTGAGTAATGGCAGGAATATTACCAACACTCCGGGATATGACAACCAGCCTTATTTTATGCCCGATGGTGAGAGCCTGCTATTCACCTCTGACGATGGTTTCGGGCAGACTGACATTTACCGCTATAACATCAAGGCACGCAGCGAGCGCAGACTTACCTTTACGCCCAACAGCGAGTACAGCCCCACGCCTACACCGGATGGCAAGTACATTTCCTGTATTATCCTTGAAAATAACAACAAAAATCAATTTCTCTGGAAATACCCCATAAATGGTGCCATACCGCAGCGTATTTCCAGCCTGAACCCGGTGGGTTATCACTGTTGGATCAATAATGACAAGTTGGGCGTGTTCGTAGTAGGCGAACCCAATAGCCTGCAACTATTGGACGTGGTGGCAGACCAGGCACAAAAGGTAGCTGACAACCCCGGAGTCACTTTGCTGATGTCGCCCAAAGATGGCAAAGTGCTTAATTATGTAGATTTGAGCGATCCGCATGAGCCCAGGCTGATGAGCCTGAATACCGAGACCGGGGAAATTAGTGAGTTGATCAGCCTGAAAAAGAAAACCCAGTACTATACCTGGACGCCCAACGGCATCTTGCTGGCCGGTGATGGCAAGCGACTGTACAAATTCGATCCTGACATCGATAAAGACTGGGTGGAAATGGCCAATCTAAATGATTATGGCATCAAAGAATTCACCCGCCTGGCGGTGAGCCCCAGGGGCGATTATTTGGCAGTAGTTGTCAGCGAATAAATTTGGAACATTAAAATACGCTACCTACCTTTGCAGGGCTTTTGCCGTGGTGGTGAAACTGGTAGACACGCTGTCTTCAGGTGGCAGTGCCTTCGGGCGTGGGGGTTCGAATCCCTCCCACGGCACCCAAAAGCCGCAGTTTTTGTTAACTGCGGCTTTTTTTATACTTTTATCACCGGTTCGGCTACTACTACGCTATGCAAATCAAGCGAATGCCTTTCTCCTGGCTACTGCTGATTATACTACTGCTACCGGTCAATCAGCTTGCCATCAACTACCTTTTTATCCTGGGCACATTTAAGCCGCTTTACAAGTACAGTCACGGCTTGCTGCATCCTACCCTGCAAGGCAACCTGATAAGTCTGCTTATATTCGGATTTATCATTTTCAAAGCCGGTAAGCTGAGGGTAAAAGACCTCTTGTTGACCCCGGAGAATTTCAAAATTGGCCTGAAATGGGGTCTGATAATATGGCTGCTTTTACAGGTTGTAGTGCTGCTTTACCACCTGTTTAGCGGCCGGCCTGTGATTGCTATTGCGCAGCCCCGCCATAGCCTAAGCGTGATTACCGGCCAGCTATTCGGCAATGCGCTGCTGGAAGAAATGCTCTACCGCGGTATCTTGCTGTGGCAGATTTACCTGCTTTTCAGGAGGAAATATATGCATGGCAAGGCACTGATATTCGCCCTGCTAATCTCACAGGCTATCTTCAGCTTGATTCATATTCCCAACCGGGTGTTGGTGAAAGAAATTGGTTTTAGTGCAGGTGATTTCATCCGCCTGATGCTGATGGGTATCGTGTTCGCCCTGATTTACCTGCGTACCGCCAATTTTACTTTCGCGGTCATCGTCCATAGCCTGCTCAACTACCCAACCACCATCATTGAAACTGACATGCCGGCCAAGCTTATTGTGCTGCTTGCAACAGTGCTGCTTACCCTTTTCTGGCCGCAATTAACCGGTGATAAGAACGGCCGTGCCTTGTTAACAAAAGGGCCTGTCCTGTTGGAATGAGGAAATAGCCTTTTTAATAAAATTATTTATTTAAAGTATTATAAATAACTGCTTGATAGAGTGATATTTGTATATTCATTTTTAGATATATCTAAATTAGCTGTCTAAGCCAATAAACTCTATTAATGGGTACTACCAACCCTGCGTAATCTGCCAAAAAGCGTAATTTTGCAAAGTGGACAACAAGGAGATTTTCTACCGTCATCTGGCGCCTA
Organism: Cyclobacteriaceae bacterium; assembly: GCA_015488485.1. Lineage (GTDB taxonomy): Bacteria > Bacteroidota > Bacteroidia > Cytophagales > Cyclobacteriaceae > S012-113. The sequence continues at coordinate 29,749 of WFNR01000176.1, forward strand.
CCTCCCCTCACCCGGTGGGGCTGGAAGTAGGCCATGCCGCAGGCAGTATCATCACCACCACCGATGGCCGCCAGTATTTCGACCTGATTGCCGGCATAGGGGTGGCAAACGTGGGGCACCGCCACCCGCAGGTGGTAGCAGCCATCAAAGAGCAACTGGAGCGCCACGCCCATGTGATGGTCTATGGTGAATACATCCAGCAGCCGGTAAGCGCCCTGGCGGCCAGGCTCACCGCCCTGCTGCCCGCTACCCTGGACTGTGTGTATCTGGTAAATTCCGGCACCGAAGCCAATGAGGCGGCCATTAAACTGGCCAAAAGGGTTACTTGCAGGTATAAGGTGGTAGCTTTCAGGGGTGGCTATCATGGCAATACACAAGGGTCGCTCAGCGTGTCGGGCAATGAGATCAAAAAGCAGGCTTTCAGGCCATTGATACCGGGTGCGGTTTTCTTGCCTTTTAATGAGGTGGCAAGCCTTGATGCCATAGATAGCAATACGGCAGCGGTGATTATGGAACCGATACAAGGCGATGCCGGAGTGGTGATACCTGATCAGGCTTTTTTGGAGGCGGTGCGGCAGCGCTGCACGGATAGCGGGGCCCTGCTTATCTTTGATGAGGTGCAGACCGGCATAGGGCGTACCGGCCGTCTGTTTGCCTTCGAGCACTATGGGGTGGCCCCCGATATCCTCACCCTGGCCAAGGGCCTGGGTGGCGGGTTGCCCATTGGCGCTTTTGTGTCGTCATACCAACATATGCAGCAACTGGCCCACAACCCGATGCTGGGGCATATCACCACCTTTGGGGGCAACCCGCTGTGCAGCGCTGCCGCCACAGCAGTACTGGACATCGTGACTACTCCTGGTTTTTTGGACGAGGTGGAAAAGAAAGGCGCCTTGCTGGAGAAGCTGCTGCAGCACCGCCAGGTGAAGGCTATACGCAGAAAAGGCCTGATGCTGGCTATTGAGTTGGAGAGTGAAGAAAAAGTTGATAAGGCCATCAGCCTGGCACTGGAGCGTGGGGTGATTATCTACTGGTTTCTGTCCACCCGGCATTGCTTTCGCATTTCCCCGCCCTTAACCATCACGCAGCATGAGATTGAGGCAGCCGCTGACATCCTGCAGGAGGTCTTTGACCTTTTATAACTAGCAAAAAGAGAGGCTATCCGTTTAGCGGACAGCCTCTCTTCGGGGTGCTGGTAGCGATTTATTGCTCAACCAGCCCCAGTTCTTTCCGTTTTTCAAGTATTTTCTTGGCTTTATCCATCTCTTTCATTTTTACATAGACTGCCTGCAGGTTTTGCAGTGCCAGGGCATCTTCAGGCTCGTTTTCCAAAACTTTCTCGAGCAGAGGTACTGCCTTGGCCCATTCCTCCTTGGCCTGAGCTTCAACTGCAGCACCTTTCTTATTATAGGTAGTCACGTCCATTTCAATAGCCTTTTTGTTGATTTCATCACCCCGGTTGATGTAGAATACCGCCAGGTTAATAAGCGATGATTTGTCATTGGGGTTGATTTCCAAAGCCTTTTTGTACTCTTCCATAGCTTTATCTTCTTCTCCCTTGGTATCATACATCATCCCTAAAAAACTATAGAGCATGGCATTGTTAGGCTCTTTTTCTATTAGATTTTTCAGGTTCTCAATAGCCTCATCTATCTTGTCCATTTTTAACAACAAATCAATCTCAGTCTTCCTAAGCCCCAAATCATCCGGGTATTTTTCCTGAGCGATTTTAACATATTCCAAAGCTTTCTCCGGGTTATCGAATTCAGTATTAAAATAATAGATAACAATATTCAGTGCGTCCTTAGGATAATACCCTAGTTGAAATAGCTTTTGATAACGCTCAATAACCACATCAAATTTACCAAGTTGTTGAGCCATTATAGCTGCATAGATATATCCGGTAGTATCATCAGGAGCAATATCAGAATATATTTTAAACTCCTCCAAGGCAGTTTCATAGTCATCATTTTGGTATGCAAGAACACCACGATTCATTACTCCGCTTTTAAGTTTATCAAGTTCCAGATCAGCCAAAACATACATACTGGAATTTTCTTTTTCCAGTTCTTTAACTTTCTCAAAAGACCCTAAAGCTTTGTATAGAGCTTCGTTGTCGATATTTCGAACAGAATCTTTATCTGATAAAGCAATAAGGCTAAAAATCTGACCCCGCACAAACCATGTGCGAGCTTTGTTCATGGTTTTTTCATGTGTAGTTGCCGGCTCAATCCATTTTATGGCTTCGACAAGATTACCAGCCTTCATGGCATTCTCGGCCTTGGTTACATTTTTACCTTGGGCAAAGGCCAATGCACTTACCGTCATAGCCAGCGCCACCATCATTACATTTTTCATAGTCAAATCAAGTTTTACTTAAAAATTATGCTTTTTCGTTGTTATTATTATTGGCAGAGGCATTTTCTTCCTCTTTTTCTTCCATTTTCTCTATTTTTTCTACCGATGATATCTCATCTCCTTCATTCAAGCGTATCAGTTTTACGCCCTGGGTGGCACGCCCCATTACCCGCAAGTCGGCAACTGCCAGGCGGATGGTGATGCCCGATTTATTGATGATCATCAAATCATCCTTGTCGGTTACCCCTTTTATAGCCACCAACTTACCGGTTTTATCGGTAATATTCATAGCTTTTACACCTTTGGCACCTCTTTTGGTTATGCGGTACTCACTTACATAAGAGCGTTTGCCATAACCTTTCTCAGATACCACCAACAAGGTTGCTTCTTCATTGGCAACACAAACCATACCAACTGCACGATTATCACTGCCTTCCAGCTTAATACCACGTACGCCCGTAGCCGTACGCCCCATTGGCCGCACGTCCGATTCATGAAAATGCACGGCTTGCCCCTCACGGCTGGCAATAATGATGTGGTTGTTGCCATCGGTCAGTTTTACATCAATCAGGTGGTCACCTTCCTGGATGGTGATGGCATTGATACCATTCTGGCGCGGTCGCGAATAGGCCTCCAGCGAAGTCTTCTTGATGGTACCGTTGGCGGTACACATTACGATATAATGATTGTTGATGTAATCCTCGTCCTTCAGATTACGAACATTGATTACCGCCTTTACTTTGTCCCCCGATTCGATATTTATCAGGTTCTGTATGGCCCGCCCCTTGGTAGCCTTGCCACCCTCGGGTATAGCCCATACTTTTTTCCAGAATACCTTGCCGTTTTCAGTGAAAATAAGCAAATAATCGTGGTTGGTAGCGGCAAACAGGTGCTCGGTGAAGTCATCGGACTTGGTCACCGCCCCGCGTGAGCCTACTCCACCCCTACCCTGGGTGCGGTACTCGGTAAGCGGGGTGCGCTTGATGTACCCCTGATGCGAGATGGTGATCACCATCTCTTCATCAGGAATCATGTCTTCATCGGTCAGGTCTTCGCCTGAATGCTCAATATTAGTTCTGCGCTCATCTCCATAGCGCTCTGCCAGGCCGGTCAGCTCATCCTTGATGATCTGCATGCGCAATTCCTCACTGCCCAGTATCTCGGTGAGCCTGGCTATCAAATCCATTACTTCCTTGTATTCTTTCTGGATCTTTTCACGCTCCATGCCGGTGAGGCGCTGCAGGCGCATTTCCAGAATAGCCTTGGCCTGGATTTCCGACAACTTGAACTTACTGATAAGCCCTTCCTTGGCGGCATCGGGGTCTTTCGAGCCTCTTATCAAGGCAATCACCTCATCCAGGTTATCCAGGGCTATCAGGTAGCCCTCCAATATGTGGGCGCGTTTCTCGGCCTCGCGTTTTTCATACTCGGTACGCCTTACCACTACTTCGTGACGGTGCTCCACATAATGATGGATAATATCCTTCAGGTTGAGGGTCTGCGGCCGGCCTTTGACCAGCGCCACATTATTTACCCCGAAAGAGGACTGAAGTTGGGTATATTTGTACAGGTTGTTGAGGACAATATTGGGGATGGCATCCTTTTTCAGATCATACACAATGCGCATACCGTTGCGGTCGCTTTCATCGCGGATGTCCGAAATACCCTCCAGCTTCTTTTCATTAATCAGGGCAGCGGTCTTCTCAATCATCGAAGCTTTGTTTACCTGGTAAGGTATTTCGGTTACGATGATTTGCTCCTTACCCGATTTGGTGGTTTCGAAGTGCGCTTTGGCACGCACTACTATGCGTCCGCGGCCGGTAGCATAGGCGGCTTTTACTCCACTATAGCCGTAAATGGTACCCCCGGTAGGGAAATCAGGGGCCGTAATGTGCTGCATGAGTTCTTCCACCGTAATATCACGGTTGTCGATATACGCTTTGATGCCGTTTACTACTTCGGTAAGGTTATGGGGTGGCATATTGGTAGCCATTCCCACAGCTATACCGGAGGCACCATTGAGCAGCAAATTTGGAAGCTTGGCAGGTAGTACGGTAGGCTCCTTGAGCGAATCATCAAAATTGAGCTGAAAATCAACCGTATCCTTGTTAATGTCGCCCAGCATTTCATCGGCTATGCGCATCAGGCGGGCTTCGGTATAGCGCATGGCAGCCGGTGAGTCGCCATCTACAGAGCCGAAGTTGCCCTGGCCGTCAATCAGTGGGTAGCGTAGCGACCAGGGCTGCGCCATGCGTACCATGGTATCGTACACCGAGGCATCGCCATGCGGATGATACTTACCCAATACTTCCCCGACAATACGGGCCGATTTTTTATAGGGTTTGTTGTAGGTTACGCCCAACTCGAGCATACCGTAGAGCACCCTGCGATGCACCGGCTTGAGCCCATCGCGCACATCGGGCAGCGCCCGCGACACAATTACCGACATCGAATAATCGATGTAGGCATTGCGCATTTCGTCTTCAATATTTATGGGAATAATAGACTCGGATGAGCCGGATAATTCTTCTTTGTTCTCGTCAGACATATTCTATTTTACCTTCTTCAAATTATCACCACAAAGGTAAGCATTTCTTGCCTAAAAAATAGCCGTAAGTCGGTGTGATTCAAAGAGATTTTTTGTCCTATAAGGACGGCTATTCAGGAAGGTTTGTCAATAGGGATTAAGCTTACGTTTGTTCTTGCCTTTATAACGAATCAACCTGGGGTAATTCTCTCCGTAGTCCGGGTCCTGCCACTTCCAGAACGGATGCATGCGGCTGCGATACACCTTGCCGCCATGATGGTGGTCTTTCTGGGTATGACAGTTGCCGATGGGACACCTGCGCAGGTCGGGCAGGCGCCATGACAGACCGAGGGTGAAATAAAAGGCAGGCAATTGCTGGGTAAGCGCCACCCCTGACTCGGGACTGGTAATAGTATAATTTTTATACTCAAAAGCCGGCCTGGCAAACAACCTGACATATTCGGAAAGGGATTTTTCAAATCTGGCACCCAGATTAAAAAAAATACTGCGCTTGATAATATCCGGGTTATAGTCTTTCTTTTTGAGCTTATAGGTGCCCACCGTGGCTTCCACCACCAAGGTGTAGCGCTTGCTGCGGAAGACCTCTACCCCCAGCAAGCCGTGCCAGCGGGTGTAGTGGCTTAGGTTATAGGCTGGCCGGAAAGTACCCAGTTCCTCCTTGAAATTATCGGGCTTATAGCGCCCGGTAAAATAGGGTTCAAAACTAAAGCCACCCCCTATCCGGTAGCGGTCGATGGTGATGTGCACGCTGAGGTTTACAGGTAGCTGCTGACCCACAGAGCGGTATTTGATAGCAGCCGTATCGGTGCGCAGCAAGAAAGAGTTAGTGTCAACCGGCACCCCGTTTACTGGTTGCGGAAAGGCCATCCAGTTGGCATACGCCAGGGCTATGGTATCGCCCACCGGAGCACTGCCGTCAAACATGAGGGTAGCACTGCCCGGATTGGTAATCAAGGCCGGGCCGTTGAACTTGTGCGAGCTAAAAGTAGCCCCATAACCTACCGAGCCGCTGATGGTGAACAGCCCCAAAAAAGTGCGCAAGGCGCTGCCTTTGGGAGGCTGCACCTCTGCCGGTTGTGCCGCTACCTGCCGCACAACAGCCAGCAAAAACAACACAATTAGAATGCGCATCAAACGATCAGACATCATATACAAACGGATAGCTAAGCAGGTAACGCATTATTTGATTACATATTTGGATAAATGTTTGCGAACCAGCGGGATATCGATAATATCTATCCGCTTTAAAATATCCACAATGCGATCGTATTCTTTTTGCGATACCTTGCGCCTGGCAGCGAAATCTTCATCCTCACTGTTGCTTAAAAAAGAAGATACAAAACGGATAAAAAGAAAAGGTGCTTGCAGCACTTCCACCAGATACTCTTCATCAGTAGTACCCTCCTGGTCAATCTTGCTCTGCATCAACGCCTGCTTGTCCACCATATCCTCAATAAAAATGCGCAACTGCTCCAGGAATACCGGACCCCAGTGGTCGTAGTCCTTAATGAGGTGCTTCATAGCATCAACTACCGGGTCTTTTTTAAGAAAATAACCCCCTTTGGAGTATTTCCTGGCTTTTTTATTGAGAGCCATTTCTTCAAACAATGTAATGGAGTCATCTGCCAGGGCAATGCCTACACTGGGGGTAAGCAGCATCAAAGCCAGAAAATCATGATCGGAGATCTCCATAAACGGAGCCTCTTCCTCGATGAATTTGTTCTTGAGATTCTGAACCGATTCCTTAACCTTAGGATGCAGGATAAGCGCACTTAGTTCTTTTTCGGTAAACATGGTCTGCCAGGTTGTTTTTCAATGGCTAAAAATATAAAAAAAGACTTTAAACCGTTAACAAAACCACCAAAAAGCCAAAAGGCCGCCAACTCATAGCCGGCAGCCTTCTTTTCAATATATTACAGTTATACAATTACTGCACTTCTTCTTTACCGGCCACCTGAGCCAGGATAGCCTGGTAGCGCGCCTGCAAATCGGCATCGGTTTTCAAGGCTGCCTTGATGGCCTTGTAGGTCTTGCCGCCATTGCCCACCATTTTAGTGGCCAAATCGGAGTTCACCCGCTTAATGGCTTCCAGCCTGTCGGCCTTGAACTTGTTGATCAGTTCCAAAAATTTCTTTTCCGGCTCGGTGGCGCCCAATTCGGCCAGTTTGGCCTCATCGCCCTTAGCAGATGCCAGCTCCTTGTAGCGCTTACCGGTGATACCCTCCTGGGCCTTGATCATTTTGTTTACTTCAATGCTGATGTCCTTCTTCATGTATTCGATAGCCTGATTCAGGATGGCGTACTTACGCAGATCATCATCGGTAATCTCATTATCCTGGGCCTGCAGAAAAGACGCAAAAGCCACCGTAATCAGCATGGTAAAAAATAATTTTTTCATGGTAATTGTTTGTTTTAAAAGGTTAAAAACTTGATTTCCTGTTTTATTAAGCCTGCAAATAAGTCGGTTGGCGTCAGATTATGCAAGACACAAGTCAAAAAATATTCTCCATTCACATAATATTTTGGCTATTTTAGGCATTCATTTAGAAGCAGGGGAAGTATGGTCAATAAAATAATTGTATTGTTGCTCTTACTGTTAACTGCCTGGTCAGCCCGGGCGCAAACCACGCGCGAGAATCAGCGCTTTAAAGATGCCCTGATGCTGCTGGCCGGTATGAACTACACCAGTGTGAGTAGTGTAAACAGCGCCAATCCGGATGGTCGCCTGGGTGGGATGGCCGGAGCTGCCTACCGCCATTATTTGGGCAAGCTGGGCTGGTTTATCAAGCCGGGGTTTAATTTCTCGCAGGAGGGCTGGCTGCATAAACGCCTCAGCTACCTGAATATGCCCATCCAGGTCGGTTTTGATTTTACCGATGATTTTAACCTTAATCTGGGCTTGCAGTACGGTTTTTTGATGACCAACATAAGTGATCCGCAGGGTATTATCGACCGCAACAATTTTGCCATTCTTTTGGGCGTGGAATTTTACCCGAGCAATGCTCTGGAGATTGGCCTGCGCTTTGCCAACGGAGTAAACAATATCATTAAAAAGCCTGATGCCATCGTCATCAAAGATGCCCGCACTTATGCTATTACCTTTTATTTTGCCTTTGTGTTGGGGCAGAAAGAGTAAGCAGATGCTTGTTTAGGCCACTCTCAGATTTGCTTAGGGGACGGAGGTCAGATGACGGAAGTCGGAGGACGGAAGTCGGAGGACGGAAGACCGACAAAATCATCAATCTGCCGTCTGCTATCTTAACCGCAAAGAACGCCAAGGGAGCGCCAAGGGCGCTAAGGAGGGAATGCGTATATGCGGGAAAGCGGGGAAGCGAAAAAGCGTAAATGCGGTTTTAGCCCGCCTGCTGTCGGGCAGGCTGGAAGTTCGAAGCCAATAGCATCGATCCCCTACCGCACCTACCACATAAATAAATGCAGGTGATCCCCGGATTTATTCCTGTTTGCTCCATGCAAGCCGCCCGCCTGCGGCAAGGCAGGCCTGTCCGC
>WFNR01000177.1 GCA_015488485.1 Cyclobacteriaceae bacterium
AAAAAGTACACTCAATATTGATAATTTTGTGCTAAAAAATCAAGCATAATAGTTTAATTATCAATCCATTACAGCAATAAATCTCTAATGACGGCCATTAGAGATTTTTTCTAATGACAATTCTGGGTTAATATCTTGATTACTGCCTGTTTTGTACTTCTTCTCTTATGGAGTCCGGATCCTGTCGGTTGTCCGCAATGGTTATTATCTCGATTTCATTTGCTTTAATTCTGTAGTAAAAAGAAGTTTGCCTGGTAACGGTGCACCGGAAGAGGTTGGCAAACTCTTGCGATTCGGGGCAACTTTTCGGGTATTCAGCAACCCGTTGAAAAGCTATTAGCAATTATTCCAGGAATTTGTCCCGTACTTTTTTTGACCATTTGGTCTCCAAATACACAAGTAGAAGTTCCAATTTGCGCGCGGCAATTGGTGAAAGGTAAATGCGCATGTTATTAAGATACCCTATCCAGAAAGTCTTCAATGGCTATCCGCTCTCCAGCATCGAGTTGTTTGATGCCGGTCTTGATCTCTTCTTTCTCATCATCAGATAGTTGCAACCAAAAATCTTCCTGTTCGGATTTGAGCAGGTGCAGGATTTTGTAAATCACCTGTTGGTTGTCCAAATTAAGGATAAGCTTTACCAGTTCAAGTTTTGCAGATTGGATATCCATTTTCCTTAGCTTTTCTCAAAGTTAACAAAATAACGGGTGAACCGGTAAATTTTTTATCTCAGGGCATTATTATACTACCTTATATGGTTAAAAAAGGGTGGAAATCAAACCTTTGACAATAATTCTTATCATCAAAGCCGCTCAATCAGCCTGGCAAACAGGGCTGTGAGGGAGGGTTCGGCCCGGTTGGCAGCGGCAATAATCTTCTCTACCGATACCGGCTCAATGGCGCCCGGGTAGCACAGGTCGGTAATTACCGAGGTGGCAAAAACCGGTATTGCCATGTGGCGTGCTACAATCACCTCGGGGATGGTGCTCATACCAATGGCATCGGCCCCGATTATCTGCAGGTAGCGGTATTCGGCCGGGGTCTCCAGGTTAGGGCCGCTTACGGCTGCATACACGCCCTCGTGTACGGTGACCGGCAGGTTGTCAGCAATGGTTCGTGCTTTGGCCAGTAGCTCGTGGCTGTAGGGCTCGCTCATATCGGGAAAGCGTGGTCCCAATTCATCCAGGTTGGGGCCGGTAAGCGGGTTGGCCGGCAACAGGTTGATATGATCGGTGATCATCATCAAATCGCTAATTTGATAAGCGGTATTCAGGCCACCGGCTGCGTTGGAGATCAGCAGTTGGCGAATGCCCAGCAGCTTCATTACCCGCACCGGAAAGGTGATCTGCTGCAAGGTATAGCCTTCGTAATAATGGAAGCGCCCCTGCATGACCACCACCACCTGGCCACCCAGGTAGCCCAGCAGCAGACGGCCGTGGTGGCTTTCTACCGTAGATACCGGAAAATGCGGGATATCGTCATAGGGGAGTTCACAGGCTACCTCTACCTGGCTTACCAGTCCGCCCAGACCGGTGCCCAGTATCACCCCCACCCGGGGCTGCAGCGGGCAGTGTTTTTTGATATACGCGACTGCTTCTCTGATTGCTTCCATACTTGTTCCGTTAAGGCCGGCAAATATCGCTATTTTTCGGTTTTTACCGAAGCGCTAAATGTAGTCAGCCAGTGCGTGGCTAGCCATTATAATCTTTGGCTACTGCCGCCAACTGCCCCAGTGATACGCACTCGTCATTGGGCGACAGGCGCTGGTGAAAATAAAGCTCGTAGTCCCCTCCCAGGTGTTTTTGTGCCAGCTCCACCAGCAGGCTGTTTTGCCATACGCCCCCGCTAAAAGCCACCTTATGTACGCCTGCCTGGCGGGCTTGCTGCTCTATCAGGGCGATCAGGGTCAGGTGAAAGCGCAGGGCCGGCAGGGCAGCCGAGCCGGACTGCTGCTTGTCGGCCAGGAGTTGCGCTGCCAGGTCAGGGTAGAAGTCAGCACTTTCGGGGGTTAAGGAGTAGCCTGGCAGGCCGGCCGGGGCCCCGTAGCTTTCGGCAGCTACTTGCAGGTAGAGGGCGGCCTCCCCTTCGTAGGTGGCTTTGTCGGTGTCCAGCAGCAAAGCCGCTACGGCATCAAACAGGCGCCCCATACTGGAGGTCTGCAGCCTGGTGGTGGTCAGCAGCTTAGTGTAAAGGGCGCGCTCTACCTCATCAAATTTGGCCAGTGCCTGTGGCAGTTCGGGACTGATTGTCAGGGCGCTGATGCGTGGCTCGCGCACCATTTTATCACCCAGGATAAAAGGGAAGTAAGGCAGGTGCCAGAGCCTTTGCACTTGCTGATGGTCATAGACAAAAAACTCACCCCCCCAGATGTGGCCGTCATCGCCATAGCCGGTGCCATCCCAGATTACGCCCATTACCGGCTCGTGGCTGTTTAGCATGTTGTTTTCGGCCAGCACGGCAAAAAAATGCGCTTCGTGATGCTGCACCTGCCGCAGGGGTAGCTGCTGCTCATCAGCCATTTCCTGTGCCAGGCCGGTAGTAAAATAGCCCGGGTGCTTGTCGGCCACCAGCACCTGCGGCCGGGTGTCCAGCAGGTCGAAGAAATGCGCCAGCGTATGGCGATAGGCACTTTGCGTGAGGTAGTTGTCCATATCGCCCAGGTACTGGCTTACATACACCTGTCCGCGGCTGGCCAGGGCAAAGCTGCTCTTCTTTTGGGCGCCTGTAGCCAGTATGGTTTGGTCGGGCAGGGCAAAGCCGGGGTTCAGGTAGGTAGGCGCCAGGCCGCGCGACCTGCGCAGCCATATAGGCTGGCGGCCGGCCATGCGCAGCACCGAGTCGTCTTGCGGCACCACAATAGGTCGGTTGTGACTGACGATTACATCGGCAATGGCGGCCAGCTCCCGGTGGGCCGTTTCATTGTCGTACAGGATAGGTGAGCCGCTGATATTGGCGCTGGTGGCCACCACCGGCCGGCCGTATGCTGCCAGGATGAGCTCGAAGAGGGGGGCATAGGGCAGCATACAGCCTATCCTGTTGAGCCTCGGGGCAATGGCCTGGCGGGCGATGGGCAGCGGGTCTTTTGGCTGTAGCAACAGGATAGGCGCAGCCGGGCCCGTAAGCCGGGATATCTCATGTTCTGACAGATTGTAATGCTCTTGCAGCATCTTTAGTGATGGGTACATAAGGGCAAACGGCTTGGCCGGCCGGTGTTTGCGTTGGCGCAACTCCTCGATTAGGCTGGCGCGGCTGGCATCGCAAAGCAGCAGGTAGCCGCCTATGCCTTTTACCGCTACTATTTTGCCCTCCTGCAAGTGGTGTACTATTTCTTGTGTACTGCACGGCTGGCCACTGGCGGTAAACAGGCTGATACCGCACTGCGGACACGAGTTGGTTTGTGAGAAATGCCTGCGATGCTGCGGGTCGTGGTACTCGCTGGCACAGGCGGCACATTGCTCGAAGGCGGCCATGGTGGTGTGCGGCCGGTCGTACGGCAGGGCGGTGATAATGGAGTAGCGCGGCCCGCATAGTGTACAGGTGGTGAAGGCATAACCATACCTGCGGTTGCTGGGGTCGTGTATCTCCTGGCGGCAGTCGTCACACAGGGCGAAGTCGGGTGTCAGGGGCAGATCGGGGCGGCTGGCAGCCTGGCTGGCGATGATTTGAAAGTCGGTAAATGCTTGTTGATCTACCTCCTGCATGCGATGCGCGGTGATTACCGCCAGGCGGGGGGCACGCTGCAAGACTGCCCCGTAAAAAGCATTTGCCTGCTCAGCCGTAGCGTTGAAGCGGATATGCACGCCATCGGTGGTGTTGTTTACCCAGCCATGCAGGCCGTACTCCTGCGCCAGTTGATAGACAAACGGCCGGAAGCCCACCCCCTGAACGATACCCTGCAGGTGAATGTGATAGGTAGCCATGACTAACAAATATACGGCAGTTGTGGCCTAAGAAAAGGGCTTCTCAATTAGGGGCTGCTGAAATTGACAACTTTCGTCAAAATGAGAGAAATTTCCGCTGTAACGGGTTGGTTGCGAAGATGGATTTTAGCTAAATTGCCAGCCGGATATTTTTGAATTTAAACATACAAAATAATGAAAATACAAGCAGCTTTTTTACTTATCCTGTCAGGCATATTGTTGATGAATTGTCAACCTCAAACCACCAAAGAATCTCCCGGTGAAGATACAGACAGCCATATGCAAATGCACCAAATGCACATGGCGCAACTGGCCGATGACGAGCGGGTGTCGCTGCACATGTCGCCAGAGCAAGCCCAGCATCAGTTGATGAATATGCGCAGTCACTTGCAGGCGGTGCAGACCATTGTGAACTATCTGGCCGAAGATGAATACGACAGTGCGGCTGCGGTGGCCTCTGCCAAAATGGGCCTCAGCGATGAGATGCGGATGATGTGCGCGGCTTTCAATAATGACGAATTTGAGCAACTGGGGTTGGCCTTTCACCAAAGTGCCGATAAGATGAGCGAGGTTTTTAAGACCCGCAACAAGGATAAATCGCTGGCCGCCCTGTCGCAAACGCTGAATTACTGCGTAACCTGCCATGCCAGGTTTAAACAGTAGGCTATTTTAGCGGCTGAAGCCTTGATTTTCAGGTTAAATTATAATAGGGACAGCCCTTCGTGGGCATAGTCTTTTATTTTTTGCGGCTATTCAAAAATTCATCAGGTGTCATTACCGGTAGAGCAGATTTCCTGAAATCTTTGCCATTTCTGGTTATTACTAAATCGCATTCGGTTCGTAAGGCGCTGAAATATTGCAATGAATCTTCAAAGTCAGGAAAATCCGAGCTCAGTGCCTTTTCAATAATTTGTTCATCCAATTCACATATTTCCGCAAGTACTTTGAATTTTCTTAGTTTGTTTTTGGTCTTTTCCAATCCTTCGTATTTGGTCAGGATGAAGCTGGTGGTCGCGAAAGATAAGGCTGAGACAATGATTTTAAGCTCCCTTTTGTCGGCCAAAGTGGCGATTTTTGCGGCAGGTATATAGTAAGGGGTGCGTTCGCCCAGTAAGTCGAGCATTACATTAGTATCCCAGAATATTCTCATGTCTGGTTATGTTTATCGAGTAAGTGCTTTAAAACTTCAGTCTTGTAGTCAAGGTCTGCCGGGATATTGACACCTGTGGACATGCTTTTTACAAAAGGTGAAATTTCCAAATCGTCATCATCATTATTGTCACGATTAACCAATGACCTGAGGTAAGATTCTATAATTCCCGACAAACTTTTTTTGTGTGAAGAGGCATATCTTTTTGCTTGCTCAATCACACTTTCGTCCAGTTTCAGAGTTAGTTTCTTATTCATGATACCAAAAATTAGTACGTACAAATATGCATATAAAGTACGTATAGTTAAAATATTTTTGAAAGTATTGATAATCATCTACCTATGAAACGCAGCTGGCATCAAGGCTTGTATCAACTCAATAGCCTTCTTATATGCCGGTTTAGAGGTGTTTTTTTATGTGCCCGAAGAAGGCAAGTTATTTTTTACAAAAAAACAGCCAAATAACCGGCCAGGGCAATGGCTACACCGCAGTGGCTTGCTTGTGCACGCTGGCAGCCAGGCTTAAGATACGCTCAATAGCCACGGGCACCGAAGCTGCCACGGCCGGGCTGAGCTCGATGGTCATCGGGGTAAGGTGGTCGATAGAGACGGTAAACAGGTACAGTTTGGGTACTTTTTCCGATAAATAGAGTGCCTCGATCATATCTTTCAGCCCCACATCATGCACACTCAGGGCAGTAGGGAAGTCGGCTGCAAAGCGTGGCTCGATAAGGCGGATAGTACCCGGTGGCCGTCCGTCCATGGTGGCATCTGCCAAAATCACCACCGGGTATTCATCAAAATAATTCATCAGAAAAAAGCCACCCGTGCCCCCGTCCACTACCTGCAGGTAGCCGGGCAGGGACATTTTCTCCATCTGCTGGGCTATGTGTACGCCCACACCTTCATCACCCATCAAATAATTACCCACACCCAAAAACAGAATTTCTCCTTGTACTGCTAGTGGCTGACCGTTTTGTCGGGCTGCTGCGGAATTACCGGAGGCAGGCATCTTTCAGTTTTCCTTTACTCTTTCTTTTCTGACAAATTTATAACCGCCAAACATGGACGATACCTCACCGCGGCCTTCCAGCCAGTCATGATACAACACCAGGTACACATGAATAACGGCAAAAACAATAATCAACCACATAATAACATGGTGCAGCAACCGCACTCCGGCATCGCCACCCAGCAGGGGCGGTACCCAGGCAAAGAGTTTGGGCAGCCACCAGGTGGCGTTGTCGGCATAGAGGCCGAAACCGGTAGCTACCTGGATAAACATCAGCACAAACAGCAACAGGTAGCTGAGCGAGGCCATGGCATTATGACCTACCGATATGTTGGTACACGGGTCGTCATCGTCCTTGATCATGAAAATATCAATTTTCAGCACTTTCAGCAGATTGCGCAGGCGCTTTTTGCTGAAAGGCAGAAATACCCGCCAACTGGCGTATTTATTGCCCAGAAACATCCAGGCGATGCGATAGATAAAGGCCGCCAGGAAGATATAGGCTGCCGCAAAATGGATAAAACGTACCGTGCCGAACCAGTACAATTGCGTGGCTTCGGCATTGGACAAGATGGCCGGAGGGTTGGCAATGATTACCCCGGTAATCGACAGCACTACAATAGCCAGTACATTGAGCCAATGAAATATGCGCACCGGCCCTTCCCACACATATACTCTTTTGTAAGTATGAATAGCAGTATGATTCATTTCTTTTATTTTAAAGGTTATACACTACACAAAGCGGTGTTCTGCACCTGCGAGATATGCCTGCCGTGCTCATCGTACAGGTGCACGGCACAGGCTATGCACGGGTCGAATGAGTGAATGGTACGGATAATCTCCAGCGGCAACTCGGGGTCGGCTACCGGGGTGTCTATCAGGCAGGCTTCATAAGCCGAGCGCTGCCCCTGCGGGTCGCGTGGCGAGGCATTCCAGGTGCTGGGCACCACTTGCTGATAGTTGGCCACCTTACGGTCTTTGATCACCACCCAGTGTGCCAGCGAGCCGCGTGGTGCCTCCATATAGCCTACACCCCGGGCTTCGGCCGGCCAGGTCTCCGGGTGCAATTTTTCGCTGGCTGCCATGCGTGTGTCGCCATTGCGGATGTTATCCAGCAGCTGGTTGTAAAACTCCAGTGTCCAGCCGGCCGCTATCTGGGTTTCCAGACCACGGGCAGCCGTACGACCCAGGGTAGAGAACAAGGCTTCAACCGGTACATCCAGCTTGGCCAGTGCACCATCTACCGCTTCTTTAAACTCCTCACGGCCGGAAGCATAGCCTACCAGTACGCGAGCCAACGGCCCTACTTCCATGGGCTTGCCTTTCCAGCGCGGGGTTTTGATAAAGCTGTACTTCTCGTCCACATTCAGGTGCTCATAGGGTGGTTCGGGCCCCGTGTAGTTGATATTGGTCTCGCCATCCCACGGGTGCAGGCCCGTGTCGTTGCCGGCTGTGTAGTCGTACCACGAGTTATTCACGTACTCCACAATCTCGGTACTGTTGCGGTGGTCAACAGGATGGATTTCGCTTAGGTTGCGGTCCAGGATTACCCCGCTGGGGAACTTAAAGCTGGACGGGTCGTTGTAGCCGTTGGTAGGCAGGTCGCCATACGACATGTAGTTGCCAAAGCCGCGCCCGATAGCGCCCCAGTCCTTGTAGAAGCCAGCAATAGCCAGCAGGTCGGGTACATATACCTGCTCTACAAAGCGCTTGCCTTCTTCGATCAGGTGACCTACATAGGCCAGGCGCTCGGCATTCAGTCCACCGGGATCATCGGTATTGATGGCGCAGGCCATACCGCCCACCAGGTAGTTGGGGTGCGGGTTTTTGCCCCCGAAGATGGTGTGCACCTTTACGATTTCCTTCTGCCACTCCAGGGCTTCCAGATAGTGTGCCACCGCCAGCAGATTCACAGCCGGGGGCAGCTTCATCTGCGGGTGGCCCCAATAGCCATTGGCGAAAATGCCCAGTTGGCCGCTTTCCACGAATTTCTTGATACGTTTCTGCACATCACTGAAATAACCCACCGAACTCTTCGGCCAGTTGGAGATGCTCTGGGCGATCTGCGAGGTCTCGGCCGGGTCGGCCTTCAGGCAGTTCACCACATCTACCCAATCGAGGGCATGCAGGTGGTAAAAATGTACCACATGGTCGTGCATATACAAGGAGCCGGCCATGATATTGCGTACCAGCTCGGCATTGGGGGGTATTACTATCCCCAGGGCGTCTTCTACAGCCCTTACCGATGCCAGGGCGTGTACGGTGGTACATACCCCGCACGAGCGCTGTACAAAGGCCCATACATCGCGCGGGTCGCGGCCCTTGACAATCTCTTCGATGCCACGAACCATGGTGGCCGAAGAATAGGCGTCTGTTATTTTGCCGTCTTTTATTTCGGCTTCTATTCTTAAGTGACCTTCTATGCGGGTAATCGGGTCAACTACAATTCTCTCTGCCATTTTATTGATATTTTAGGTTGAAGTTATTGCTCATCTACATGTTTTTCTACCTCACGGCCGGCCTCTACGCGGTTTTTGAGCTCTTTGCGTTTGCGTACGTTGGCCGCTACGGCATGGGCTGCGGCACCTGCTACGGCCGCACCGGTGGCTATCATACCTACCTTGTCGGCAGTGCCTTCAATACTGAAGCCGGGTATGTTGGTCAGGCGCTCATAGAAAGGCCCGTTGTCCCAGAAGTTGTCTTCGCTGCAGCCTATGCAGCCATGCCCCGACTGTATGGGGTAGCTTACTCCGTTGTTCCATTTTATGGTACCGCAGGAGTTGTAGGTCATCGGGCCGCGGCAGCCTACTTTGTAAAGGCAATAACCTTTTTTGGCATTGGCATCGTCAAAGTCTTCCACAAACAGCCCGGCATCGAAGTAGGGCCTGCGGTAGCAGC
>WFNR01000178.1 GCA_015488485.1 Cyclobacteriaceae bacterium
GAAATAAACTGCTTGAGTGCTGAGGTAGCCATGGGGCCGCGCCATACAATGGCACCATCGGCAGGCGCCAGAAAGCCGATCGACAACAATTTTACTCCGTATTGCTCAATAGGCTGGATTAGTTGCTTGCCTTCTACCACGGTTACTCCGGGCTTTTCATTTTCGCAGTTGAACATGGTGGGTACCGAAGGTCCGTAGATATCGGCATCTATCAGGCCTACTTTGGCACCAGATTTGGCCAGCGCCACCGCCAGATTGGCCGTAATGGTTGACTTGCCCACCCCGCCTTTGCCACTGGCTACGGCAATTATGTTTTTAACCTGCGGCAACAACTGGGCACCCTGCAGACGGGTAGTGGTTACCGAAGAGCCGAAATTAACCTTTATGCTTACCTCATCACCCAGTTTTTCCTTGATAGCGCGCTCACAATCCTGGCGCAAAACCTCTTTTAGCGGGCATGCCGGGGTAGTAAGCACTACATCGAAACTAATTTCATTGCCATTAATGGTTACATTATCTATCATCTTGAGGGTAACCAGGTCTTTGCCCAGATCGGGATCCTGTACGTTGGATAGTGCCTCAAGTACCTGCTCTTTGCTTATTTCCATTGTTTTCAAATTTATATTTATACAAAATAAAAGGATTTGCCGGACTTTATGGTATCCCGGCTGCGAATAATGAATAGCTGGGGTCTGTCAGGCAATTTTTTTGCCGAATAGAGTTGAGATAAGCTGCCAATAACCGAACTTTGAATACTTAGCCAGGATGAATTAAACAAATTGATTCCCGATAGTACCATAGCGGAAATAAAGAACCGGATTGACATCGAGGAGGTGGTGTCCGACTTTGTCACCTTAAAGAAAAAAGGGCAAAATCTATGGGCCTGTTGTCCTTTTCATAACGAAAAAACCCCTTCTTTTTCGGTATCTCCGGCCAAGGGTTTTTACAAGTGCTTTGGCTGTGGCCGCGGGGGCGATGCCATTGACTTCGTAATGGAAATAGAGAAGATAAATTATGTAGAGGCCCTGAAATATCTGGCTCGCAAGTATGGGATAGAAGTTAAGGAAGAGGAACTTAGTGCCGATGAGTTGCGTGAGCAGAGCGAGCGCGAAAGTCTCTACATTGTGCTCAACTTTGCCAAGGATTTTTTTGTTAAAAGTCTGCTGGAGAGCGAGGAGGGCCGTAAGATAGGGCTGGCCTATTTCCGTGAGCGCGACATCAACGAAGAGATTATCAAAACTTTTGAGCTGGGCTATGCACTGGATAGCTGGGATGCCTTGTTGCAGGCCGCTAAGGCTGCCGGCCATAGCACAGAGATGCTGGAAAAGGCCGGTTTGATATTGCCTTCCAAAAAGAGCGGGGAGGAGGGACGCTATTACGATCGTTTTCGTGGCAGGGTGGTCTTTCCTATCCATAATGTAAGCGGCCGGGTGATTGCCTTTGGCGCCCGCGCGCTGAAAAAAGACGACAAGCCCAAGTATCTCAATTCGCCCGAGACACCGGTCTATCATAAGAGCAAGATCATCTATGGCATCTACCAGGCACGCCAGGCCATCCGCCAGGCCGACAACTGCTACCTGGTAGAAGGCTACACTGATGTTACGCGGCTGCATCAAATAGGCATTGAGAATGTGGTGGCTTCTTCGGGCACCTCACTTACCGAAGACCAGGTGCGGCTTATCGGGCGCTTTGCCGGTCAGCTCACCGTGCTGTACGATGGCGATGCGGCTGGTTTGCAAGCATCGCTGCGTGGCATTGACCTGATACTGGCCAATGGTCTGGACGTGAAGGTGGTGGTTTTTCCTGCCGGCCACGACCCCGACAGCTACGCCCGTGAGCTGGGAACCAATGAGTTTCGCCATTATCTGGAGGACAATGCCCGTGATTTTATTCATTTTAAAGTAGAACTGGCCATGCAGGAGGCCGGTGATGACCCGGTTAAGAAAGCGGCTGCCATCAAGGATATAGTAGAGAGTATTGCCAAAATACCCGATCAGCTAAAGCGTAATATCTATATACAGGCGGCAGCGGCTATGCTGGAAATGGAAGAGCGTGTGCTGGTTGCCGAGATGAACAAGTTTTTGCTCAAGGCCCGCAAGGAAGCACAGCGCAGACAGCAAAAACAACCGCCTTTGCCAGAGGAGTTGCTGGTACAACCTCAGGAGCCGGCCCGCCAGGAGCCGGTATGGGATTTAAGTAGTATTATTCACCTGCAGGAGCAGGAAAGTATCCGCTTGTTGCTCAATTACGGCCTGCAGGAGGTGGGTGGTGGCAAGAAGCTCTACGAGTATCTTTTTACCGAGCTTGAGGATGTACAATTCAGTCATCCGGTATATGCCCGCATATTCGATGAATTTAAGCAGCGCCTGCAACAAAACAAAACGGCCGATGCCGATTATTTTCTGGAGCACCGCGATGCCGAGATCCGCAAAACGGTAATTGATCTGGTGCATGCTCGTTTTACCATAAGTGAACACTGGCAGGGCAAACATAAAATCTACGTGCCCCGTGAGTCGGAAGAAGATCATTTGCCCCGGGTGGCCTTTACCAACCTGATGCGCCTGAAGCAGCGCATAGTGCGCAAATTGCTGGAAGATAACCTGGAGAAGCTAAAAGAGTCGTCTTCGCCAACAGAACAGGAAGAACTGCAGACCATCCACTATCAACTAAAAGAAGAGGAGAAACTGATTGCCGCCAGTCTGGGCAATGTTATTTTGAAATAACCGGCAGGGGAACCAAATAGCCGGCAGGCAGGTTTTCTGTGGTGGGATTAGTATTTTTGCAAAAAATTATTGGCATGGCACAGATAAAGCTCGATACAATAGAAGAGGCCATTGAGGCAATCAGAAATGGCGAAGTAGTGATTGTAGTGGATGACGAAGACCGTGAGAATGAGGGTGATTTTGTCTGTGCTGCAGAGAAGATTACACCGCAGATTATCAACTTTATGGCCATGCACGGGCGCGGGCTTATCTGTGCGCCACTTATCGAAGACCGCTGCGATGAGCTGGGGCTCGACCTGATGGTAGGTAAGAATACGGCCGTGCACGAAACGCCTTTTACCGTGTCAGTTGACCTGATCGGCCACGGCTGTACCACCGGTATTTCAGCCAGCGACCGGGCCAAGACCATCAAAGCGCTGGTGGATCCGGCCACCAAACCCGAGGACCTGGGCAAACCGGGGCATATTTTCCCGCTAAAAGCCAAAGCCGGAGGGGTGCTGCGCAGGGCCGGCCATACTGAGGCAGCCGTGGATCTGGCGCGCCTGGCCGGGCTGGCACCGGCTGGGGTACTGGTGGAGATTATGAACGAAGACGGTACCATGGCACGCCTGCCTGATCTGATGAAGGTAAAGGAGCGCTTCGGCCTCAAGCTGATTTCCATTAAAGACCTGATTGAGTACCGCATTCAGCGAGATTCGCTAATCCGCCCCGATGTAACGGTAGATATGCCCACCGAGTACGGAGATTTCAAGCTTACCGCCTATGAGCAGGTGAACACCGGTGAGGTACACCTGGCCCTTACCAAAGGTAGCTGGGAAAAGGATGAACCGGTGCTGGTACGGGTGCACTCTTCGTGTGCTACGGGCGATATTTTCGGGTCGTGCCGCTGCGATTGCGGCCCCCAACTGCACGAAGCCCTGCGCATGGTTAATGAGGCCGGCAAAGGTGTGGTACTATACATGAACCAGGAGGGGCGCGGCATCGGCCTGCTCAACAAGCTGCATGCCTATAAGCTACAGGAAGAAGGCCGCGATACGGTAGAGGCCAATCTGGAACTGGGCTTTAAAATGGACCACCGCGATTATGGCGTAGGGGCACAGATATTACGTGATCTGGGTGTATGTAAAATAAGACTGATCTCCAACAATCCGAAAAAACGGGCCGGTTTGCTGGGTTATGGCCTGGAAATTGTAGATACTGTACCGATTGAGATTAAACCGAACAAGCACAATTTTGAATATCTGCTTACCAAGCGTGATAAAATGGGTCATGATATCCTGAAAGATAAATGAAAGGCAGGCTGTTTACCTTTTTTTTAATAGTAAGCTGTCCCATCTGGCTGTGGGCCCAGCAGTTTCCCTCAGAGCTCTGGCATGAGGGCATGGTGGTGCTGGCCAATGAGGATACCCTGGTAGGTAAAATCAAGTACGACCTGACCAAAAATCTAATTCAGGTAAATGTTGACAACAAGATCAGGGCCTATGGGGCCAAGAGTATCTTTTACTTTCGTATTTATGACGAGAAAAGCGAAACCAGCCGGCAGTTTTATGTGCTGCCGTATGGGTTGGTGACCAGCTACAAAGTACCGACTATTTTTGAGGTTTTGGTAGAAGGAAACATTACCTTGTTGGCTCGTGAGTATATCGATGTGCGCAGCGTACCCAATCCCTACGGCATGGGGTCGTACCCGCAGGAGACTCTGGTCTATGATTTTTTCTTTCTCGACCGGAAGGGGAATATTACCAAATACCATATGAAAAGAAAAGAACTGCTGGAAGTGCTGCACGATAAAGAAAAAGAAGTAGCTGAATATATGCGCCAACACAACCTGCGCCACAACAACCGCAATGATCTGGTAAGGATCATCGCCTTTTACAATGCTATAATCTGATTGCAATGAGCAAACCACTGATTCTGGTATCGAATGATGACGGTATCACCGCCCCGGGTATCCACCACCTGGTAAAGGTGATGGCACAAATAGGCGAGGTGGTAGTGGTAGCGCCAGACGGCCCGCAGTCGGGTATGGGGCATGCCATTACCATTGGTAATACCCTGCGCCTGACCGAAGTGGATATTTTTGACCATGCCAGCGCCTACGAATGCTCGGGCACTCCGGCCGATTGTGTGAAAATAGCTAAGCATTTTGTCCTCAAAGACCGCCACCCCGACCTGGTGGTAAGCGGTATCAATCATGGTAGTAATACTTCTATTAGTGTGTTGTATTCCGGTACCATGTCGGCTGCTATCGAAGCAGCTCTGGAAGGCACCCCGGCCATTGGTTTTTCGCTGTGCGACTATGCCAACGATGCCGATTTTTCGCATACGCTTGAATATGTAGAGAAAATAGCCCGCCAGGCCCTGAGCAAAGGCATCCCCAAAGGGGTGGCCCTGAATGTAAATTTTCCGCCCCGGCAAAATGAGCCTTTAAAAGGGATAAAAGTATGTCGCCAGGCCAATGCCAAATGGCAGGAAGAGTTTGATTTGCGCTACGACCCCCATGGGCGCAGGTATTTCTGGATGGCCGGCAATTTTGTGAACTTCGATAAGGGCGAAGACAACGATGAGTGGGCAATAGCCAACAACTATGTGTCGATAGTGCCGGTAAAGTACGACCTGACTGCCCATCATGCCATTATGGAGCTAAACGAGGAGTGGGAACTTTGACCTGCAACTCTGAATCTAATAGAGAGATTTGCCAGTAGGTTTAACAAAGTGATGCTTATCATACTCTGACTTCATCGTAACGAGCTGAGGAAATTACGGCTGCCTAACCCAGGTTGCTGGCCTTAATAGAGTAATGAAAATATATAGTTAATCACCATTGATTTCCAGCTATATTTGGAGCTAACCCTGGTAATTATGGTAAGACGCCTTATCCAATATTTCCTACTGAAATTTTTGCGCATAATGTAGCTGATAATAAAAATAAGGCCATAACAATTGTTATGGCCTTAACTTGGTTTCTCTCAAAAATAAAATCTCAACATCAAACTAGTTTCAGTAGAGAAAAAAGAGCTACTTTGTTCACCACTGGGGTTGGGGTCAATGGTACTTGTTTCCTCTATTTTATTACTGTAATTTTTAAGAGCTATTTCACCGCCAAAGCTGAAATGATGGCCGATAAAATATTCTGCTCTCAGTACCGGCCCTATACTAAACCTTTTAGTTTTTCTGGTGAATTTCTCATCCACATTAAAATCGGTATCAGTGTAGCGCATCTCTTCTTTTATTGTGCCCAATTCCAGCCTGAGGCCGTAATAAATATTGGCTTTGCCAGCTGCATGCATACCAAAACCACCCAGGCCATAAAACAAGCCACTCAGGGTCTGGGTTGTGGAAGTGCCGGCATCTGATGTTTCGTCCTTCATCTTACTGTAGCCAATAGTTGGTTCAATACGCCATTTGTTGGATGGAGAAATAGTGAAAATAACTTTGTTAACAGGGACGAAAGAGGTGCTCACCAGGTCATAGCCCTTTAACTGTTCACCATGAAGACCAATTCCAAAAACCGGGATTCTTAGACTGACTTCATCTTGTTGTGCTTGTACGTTTTGAGCAAAAATGCAGCTAACGATAAGCAAAACGATTGTAGTTGTTCTCTTAAGCTTTTTCATGATTGTATAAGTTTGGTTACATGAACAAAGCTATGGGCAACCATTAGGCAGTCATAATTGAAAGCTGCAATCAGAAAAATCGGATTTGTGAAAATTACAAATAACCTGTTTGCTTTGTCAAGAGATATTTTAGGCTGCCAGTTCTTTAATAGCAGCCACCAGCTTATCCAGATCGGCTAGTGTGGTATACAGGTGGGGTGTTACCCTGACTCCTTGTACGGCCGTGCGGTTAATGCCTACGGTGAATATTTTATGCTTGCGGTACAAATAATCGGCAATTTCATCGGGCTTCATGTCGGCAATGCTGAAATTAGCCAGGGCGGAGGAGCGCTCTTTTTCAAAAGGTGTATTGATAATCACCCCCGGCAGGTCTTTTACCTGATTCACCCAATAGCTTTTGAGGTAGCGCAGGCGCTCTTGCTTACGCTGGCTGCCGATGCTGTTGTGAAACTTAATAGCCGCGGCAATGGTCAGGTTGGTTGAAACCGGATGGGTGCCGATATGTTCAAATTTCCGGATGCTGTCCACCGGCTGTCCGGTATCGCCAAATAGCGGCCAGGTTTTGGCTATCTTGTCTTTCTTCATGAATAAAATACCGGCTCCGAGCGGGCAGCACAACCATTTGTGCAGGCTGGCACCAAAATAATCGCAATCCAGGTCGGGGATGCGATAGTCCAGATGGGCAAAGGAGTGGGCAGCATCTACAATCACCTCCACCCCGTGGCTATGGGCCATATCGGCTATCTTGCGGGCCGGCAGTACCTGGCCGGTCAGGTTAATCAGGTGGGTAACCAGTATTACTTTTGTTTTTTTGGTGATGGCCTTTTCATAGGCCTCCACAATTTCTTCGTCACTTTTGGGGTGCAGGGGCAACGAAATAATCTTGTTTTTAATACCAAATCGCTGGGCACGCATAGCAAAAGCTTCGAGCATGCTACCGTAGTCCTGGTCAGTCATTACGGCCTCATCACCGGCCTGCATATCAAGGCCCATGATGACGATATTCAACGCTTCGGTGGTGTTGCGGGTTATTACAATCTCATCGGCACTTACTCCGGCAAAAGCAGCCAGTTGCTCTTTGACGGCCTGCTTGTCATCCTCCTGCCGCTTGCGCATGTAGTACGAAGACTGCTCATTTACCAGCTTAATATTGTCGAACTGCTGCTCCATCACCTCCAGCGGTTGCGGACTGAAATAACCGTTTTCCAGATTGGTAAAATGTGGTGACTGACGGAAGGCGCGCTGCACCTGATACCAGAAATCTTCATCACGCGCTGCCTGTTGGGGAGTAAGATGTTCGACAGAGCGGGCTGCCCGGGCTATCTCATCAGCCATTAACGGATTAAAGCCGGCCAGTAAGGGCAAGCTGCCGGCCAGCAGGCTGCTTTTACGGATAAAATCTCTACGTGATTGCTGCATAGGCAGCAATTTACGCAAAGAATGTCAAAAGAAAAATATGAATTACTTGGAAAGGTGTGATCTTGTTTTAATGATAATCACGCCATTGCGGCCTTGCTCACCGTATTTGGCCAACTGTGCCAGGTCTTTTACAATACGTACTGAAGCCACATCAGCCGGATTGATAGCGGCATTGGCCTGGCGATAATCACGCCCTACGATAGCACCATCAATTACATAAAGAGGCCGGGTGTCACCCATCAGGGAGTTCATACCGCGAATACGAACACTGGCATTTTCACCGGTGCCTGTTACTTCCACTCCAGCATAGGCATAGCGCCTCAGGATCGAGGCCAGATCAGAGTAAGAGGAAATCCTTGCCTTTCTTTTTCTTCTCTGTTTTTGTGTTATCTGCTACCGTAGAAGCCTGGTTACCGGCACAACTCACCAACAGAAAGCCACTTACCAATAGAAAGGGGAGCATGCGCATGATTTTCATAAAAGAGGGGTTTAGGTTAGTCATTGATGTTTGCTGCCAAATATTACGTTATTTTTAACAAAGAAGTTGGCTTTTCTGCTTGTTTTATTTAAGATTAAAGCGATAGCTTAAGAAGAAATTGGCGGCCGGTACCACGCGGCTGAATGTTTTGCCATAACCGGGGATAGCGTAGATGTCAAAGTCCGGTTGCTTAATCGGGGTGAGCAAAAAGCGCAGGCGGCCCCGTATTCCCCAGTAAAAGTTGTGCCAGATGCCGTTATCCTTATGAAAAACCGGCCCTTCGGTATGCAGTATCCACTCCATCCAGGCGGCTGTCAGGTTGCTGCGGGTAAAGCCGACCTGCAGGTCGTCCCATAATTCACTTTGAATCTCGGCATAGCCACTGTCGTCAAACCGGCTGGCGGCATACATGATGCCTGTAGCCAGCGTACGCCCGGGTTTGATGGTGAAGACATAATCCACTCCACCCCGGTAGTAATAGCCGTGGGCGTTGTAGTTGCCGTTGTTTATCACATTGGCCGGGTTGAGGTTGCCGCTGCCAAATTCCAGGTTGATACGCCATTTACCGGCCAGATTAATACCGGTGGCCAGCTCCCATTTGCTTTGTTTGTTAAAAAGCGATTCAATGCCTTTGCCATAATCGGCATACAGGAAAGCGTAGGTTTGTCTGGCGCCAACGGTTTGCAGGGAATCCTGTGCCCGGCAATGATTGCCCAACAGCAACAGGCTAAAAATAAATGGTAGCAGTGGCTTCATTGCTGATACAGGTAGAGTCAGGGTTGGACTTACATTTCAGATACAAGGGGCCAAGGTCGGTAGTTAGGCTGTTCAGGAGGCATTGTACCACAATAAAATTATCGGGCCTGCGCACGTACTGGCGACTGTACCAGCTGGTAATGACAGCGTTTTGCAAGGGGCTACCGCTGGCCGTATCGCTATAAGTGAGGGCAAACAGGGAGCTGTCGGCATGCATGTTCAGGGGAAACTTATACTGGTAGGTAGTATCGCTGAAGTGCCGTAGGTCGCTGGCCGGGATGCCATTTACCGTGTGTACAATAATATAATGAAAACTGCTGTCGGCCGGATTGAGAAAACGTACCGTCACATAGGGCTCGTCCTCAAAAGGCAGACAGTCGCTGCAATCGGTGCAGGCCACCCACCAACCACTAAAGAATAGCAATATCATCACCAGCTTTTTCACAGTTGCAAAAATCTAATATTTTGTTGTCATTCAGGGTGCCGGCTACCATAATTATACCGGATCTACATCTATCACGATACCTACCTGGCGAAAGGCTTGCTGCGCCTGCGTGGCATACACACTCTGCAGCAGGTTTCTTTTGGCTACCGCCAGATTATGCTGCCGGCTTATTTTCAAGTACAACTGCCGCAAATAGCGGTCTCTGATGCGGGCGATTGCCGGCACTACCGGGCCCAGCACCATGGTGGAGGGCAATTTTTGGCGCAGGATACCGGCCAGTGCACTGGCAGCCTGTGCGGTGGTCTGGTGGTCTTTGTGGCGCACGGTAATCTTGATTATCCGCCTAAAAGGCGGATAGTGAAAGGTCTGCCGTTCGTTGATCTCATACCGGTAAAAGGCCCGGTAGTCCTGGCTGACGATCATTTTCAGCAGGGGTTGCTCAGGCTTGTAGGTTTGGATCAGCACCAGGCCTTGTTTCTGCTGGCGCCCGGCCCGGCCGGCTACCTGCACGGCCAGTTGAAAGGCGCGTTCGCTAGCCCGATAGTCGGGAAAATAGAGCATGCGGTCCAGGTTTACAATGCCTACCAGGCCCACGCGCTCGAAATCAAGCCCCTTGGCCACCATTTGGGTGCCCACCAGTATGCCGGTACGGCCGCTGTCAAAGGCGTGGATGATATTTTCGTAGGCTGCCCGCCCGCGGGTGGTGTCATAGTCCAGGCGGTCGATTCTCTGCTCGGGAAAAAGCAATTGCAGTTCCTCCTGCAACTGTTCGGTGCCGTAGCTCACGGTTTTCAGGCTGGTGGAGCTGCAGGCCTGGCAGACGGCCGGAGTGGTAATTTTATAGCCGCAGTAATGACAGCGCAGTTCGTTGCGGTACTGGTGGTAGGTGAGGCTTACATCGCAATGGCGGCACTGCGGCACCCAGCCGCATTGCTGGCAGGTAAGCAGCGGGGCGTAGCCTCTGCGGTTCTGAAAAATGATGACCTGATCGCCTTGGTTCAGCGTGTCTTCTATGGCCGTCAGCATTTGCCGGCTGAAGTTGCCCTGCATTTGCTTTTTCTTGTGTGCTTTGCCCAGGTCAATGATGTCTATTTTGGGTAGGATGGCTGCCCCAAAGCGCTGTTCAAGTGCTACCAGACCGTACTTGCCGGTAGTTGTCAGGTAGTAGGTTTCCAGGGCCGGGGTGGCTGAGCCCAGCAGCACCTGTGCCCGGTGCATACGCGCCAGCATCAGGGCGGCATCGCGGGCATGGTAGCGCGGGGCCGGATCAAATTGCTTGTACGATGGCTCGTGCTCTTCGTCAATAATAACCAATCCCAGGTCGGTAAAGGGCAGAAACACGGATGAGCGCACTCCCACCACCAGGTTGATTTCACGATGCTGCAACTGGCGCCACACCTCTACCCGCTCATTGGCCGAGTATTGCGAATGGTAAACCCCCATGCGGCCGGCAAAGACTTTTTGCAGGCGGGCTACAATCTGAGCGGTCAGGGCTATTTCAGGTAATAAATACAGCACTTGATGGCCGTTCTGCAGCATTGTCTCAATCAGGTCGATGTAGATTTCCGTTTTGCCACTGCCGGTAATACCATGCAGCAATACCGGTTTGTTTTGCGCAAAGCAAGCCATAATCTGCTTATGTGCCTGCTGTTGGTCGTCCGATAGTGGTCTGGGCGCTTCTTTGGCCGGTGTGGTGACCAGCCTGGAAACAGCCTTTTGAAATACCCCCACTACGCCATTTTTTGCCAGGGTGTTGATTGAGGATGGCGAGCAACCGGCCTGTATCAGTTCAGCTACGGCCACACCCCGCTCGTTCTTCTCCTTGTCCTCCCAAAGGGGAACCCGTTGTAGGTAGTGCAGCAGCACTTCCAGTTGCTTGGGCTTTTTCTCCAGTCCGGCCATAGTCTGCTCCAGCGCCTGCGGGTCGCTGGCCAGAGCCGGGGCCAGACGTAAGTGTTTTTTTAACTTCGGGGTATACTTCTCCCTGA
>WFNR01000179.1 GCA_015488485.1 Cyclobacteriaceae bacterium
ACACAGAGCTACACAAAGGTTAGCTCGCCCTCTGTGAAACTCTGTGCTCCTCTGTGTAACTCTGTGGTACAACCCGCTATAGAAAGCTACGATGCTAAGGGCGTCAAATGGAGAAATGTGAATACGATATAACCTCGAAACCAGTTATGCGGGCAGGGCATCCCCTTTAGGGGATAGAGGGGGCGCAGGGTGGGGGTGACTGAGGTCTGAGGTCAGATGGACGAGGTCGGATGGCGAATGTTAAACAAAATCTAAAATCTGCAATCATCAATCTGCCATCTGCAGTTTAGGCGGTACTGCCAGGTAGTCAAAAAAAAGCAGCCGGCAGGAAGACTCCCGCGACTGCTTTCATCAAACAACAACCTAAATTGGTGTTTTTATGCTGTTTGCAGCAATTCTTTATCAATAATCTCTTTCAGGATATTCTTGGGCAGTGCCCCGGCCTGCATCTTAGGCTGGTCGTTTACCGGAATAAACAACATGCTCGGAATACTCCTGATACCAAATACCGCTGCCAGCTCCTGCTCTACCTCAGTATCCACCTTGTAGATATAGAGCTTGTCACCATATTCTTCAGAGAGTTCTTCCAGAATAGGCGCCACCATTTTGCAAGGGCCGCACCAGTCGGCATAAAAGTCAATCAGCGCAGGCTTGTCACCGGCATACTGCCACTCGGTATGTTTGGTATAATCAAAAACCTTGTTCTTGAATTCTTCAGTTGTCAGTTTTATAGTTGCCATAATTGTAAAATTTTCTGTGCAAAGGAACACTACTGTGAGGCCCTGTGGTGTGATTTATATCACATTTCAAAAAAGATTTTTTTGAGTAACTTTACCCTGTAAAAATCGAACCCCTAAAGTATAAAAAAATGGCAACACACAAACACCAAATAGTAGTAATTGGCGGTGGTACGGGAGGTATCATGATAGCCGCCCAGTTGTTAAGAGCCCGCAAAGGACTGGATGTGGCTATTATCGAGCCGTCCGAATATCACTATTACCAACCTGCCTGGACATTGGTAGGTGCCGGCCTGATGAGCAAGCAGGCCACCATCAAAAAAGAAAAAAAGGTAATGCCAAAAAAAGCCACCTGGATAAAGGACTATGTCGAGACTATTGACCCCGATGCCATGACGGTAACCCTGCGCAGTGGCGATACGGTAGAATATGAATACCTGATTGTAACACCCGGCCTGGAGATCAACCTCGACCTGATAGAAGGCCTCAAGGATACGATGGGCAAGAATGGCGTGTGTTCCAACTACATAGACCCCGAGTACACCTGGGAGGTACTAAAGAACTTCCAGGGAGGTACGGCCCTTTTCACCCAGCCGGCTACGCCCATCAAATGCCCGGGCGCTCCGCAAAAAATCATGTACCTGACGGCCGACCACTTTAAGCGCCACGGCCTGAAGGACAAATCAACCGTGGTATTTGCTACTCCCGGTACGGTAATATTCGGCACTGAGCCTTTTAAGACCGAGCTCAACCGCTATGTGCACGAGGTGTACGACATACCGCACCGCTTTGGATACAAACTGGTGAAAGTAGATGGCAAAAACAAGGAGGCCCACTACGAGCGCCTGCCACTGCCCGAGGGGCGTACCGACTATGTGCATAATGACGATACCAACCGGGCCGGCTTTAAAGGTTATTACATGGAAGATGGCAAACGGGTAGAATTTGAAGAGAAGAACGAGCCACTCGACAACCTGCCGGCAGGCGCCCGCTTCGTTATCAAATTTGATATGATGCACCTGGCACCACCGCAGATGGCACCTGCCTGGTTTCAGAAAACCAAGCTGGCCAACCAGGATGGCCCCGACAAAGGCTGGATGGCCGTACACAAAAACACCCTGCAAAGCCGCTTTTACAAGAATGTATTCGGAGCCGGTGATGTAACCGACCTGCCTACCGCCCGCACCGGTGCGGCCATCCGCAAGCAGGCCCCTGTGCTCGTAAAAAACCTGCTGGATGTGATGGACGGCAAGGATGCCGCTTACGAGGGCTACAACGGCTATTCGTCTTGCCCGCTGGTGGTAGCCCACAACAAAATGTTACTGGCCGAATTCAAATACAACAACATCCGCAGCTCCGATCCGCTGCTGAGTAAGTTTTTCGATACCGGTAAAGCCAGCTACCCCATGTGGTTGCTCAAGCGCTATGGCCTGCCATTTCTGTACTGGCATGCCATGCTTAAAGGGTATAATTTCTAATTTTAACAAAGATTCACTTAACTTTAGGCTTCCAATATTGGAAGCCTAAAATTTTATATTTATGCACGAGCTCATTCAGCGCCACTTCCCTTTCTTCAAAGAACCCGAGCTGGTAGATGCCATCGCCAACGTAGCCAAAGAGGTGTTTGTCAAGGAAGGCGAGCCCATTATCAAATTCGGTGAGTTTATCAAAAGCACCCCACTCATTGCCGAAGGGCTGCTCAAGGTAGTGAGGCAGGATGAAGACGGTCATGAGATACTGCTCTACTTTCTGAATGGCGGTAACACTTGCGTAATGACAGTAACCTGTTGCATGAAACAGGAAAAAAGCAAGATCAAGGCAGTGGCCGAAACCGATACCCACCTGCTGCTTATCCCCTTTCATTATATGGACGAGTGGATGCGTAAATTCCGCTCCTGGCGCAATTTTATTTTACAGACCTATTCAGCCCGCTTTGAAGAAATGCTGGCCACCCTCGATTCGGTGGCCTTCGAAAGCCTCGACTCCCGGCTGCTGCGCTACCTGCACGAGCGTGAAAAAGCCCTGCAAACCAGCGAGTTTCATATTACCCACCAGCAGATTGCCGTAGAGCTCAACTCCTCGCGCGAGGCGGTAAGCCGCCTGCTCAAAAAGCTCGAAACCAACGGGCTGATCAAGCTGGGGCGCAACAAAATCAAACTTCTAAACCTGCCGCAACCCTGATGAAGAAAACCATAAGGCTGATTAGCTATCTGGTGGCTTTCCTGCTGGTAGCATACCTGCTCACCATTCTTTTTGTGACACCCATAATCGATAAGAAGTTCAATACCACTACCCTGCTGCCGCCCTACCACGTGAGCACACAGGCACAGCAGGTGTACGAGCGCCTGCCTTTCATAGCCGACCTGCACTGCGATGCCCTGCTCTGGAAGCGCAACCTGCTCAAACGCCACAACTACGGCCATGTTGACATCCCCCGTATGCTCGAAGTTGGTATGGCCCTGCAGGCTTTTACCATTGTGAGCAAGACGCCTGTTAACATGAACTTCGACCACAACTCGGCAGAGACTGACAACATCACCCGGCTGTTTATTGCCCAGGGACGACCGGTCAAGACCTGGTTCAGCCTGAAAGAACGCGCCCTGGAGCAATGCCGCCAGCTATACCGCTTTGCTGACGAATCGCAAGGCACCTTCCGGGTCATCACCTCGGTGGCCGATCTGCAACAGTATATGCAAGACAAACAGAACAATCAAAACATCACAGCGGGGATGCTTGGAGTAGAAGGCATGCAGGTACTCGAAGGTAAGTTGGAAAACATAGATGCCATGTATGCTGCCGGCATCCGCATGATGGCGCCTGTGCATTTTTTTGACAACAAAATAGGCGGCTCGGCCCACGGTATCAAAAAAGGCGGTCTGACCGACTTCGGCCGCCAGGCTATTAAACGCATGGAAGAAAAGCACATGATCGTTGACCTGGCGCATGCCTCCCCCGCCCTGATCGATGATGTGCTGGATATCGCCACCCGTCCGGTGCTGGTATCGCACACCGGGGTAAAGGGCACCTGCAACAATATCCGCAATCTCTCCGATGCCCACCTCAAGCGCATAGCTGCCGGAGGCGGCCTGATTGGCATAGCCGTATTTGAGCCGGCCGTATGCGGTACCGATGCCGCAGCCACCGCCCGTGCCATCAAATACACAGCCGACCTGGTTGGCATAGAGCATGTAGCGCTGGGCAGCGATTTTGACGGTGCCTATACCATGCACTTTGACGTAACCGGCCTGCCGCTGGTGGTAGAAGAATTGCTGAAGCTGGGATACAACGAACAGGAAATAGGCCTCGTTATGGGTGGCAATGTGCGTGCTTTCCTATTGCAAAACTTACCAGCCGAATAATTATGAAAAATGTAAAACTCCTGGCAATAGCCTCTTTTCTGTTGGTGGTGATTTTTAACCTGTTCATCCTGCGGGCTGACCTGGCCACTGATGGAGATCAAGTACTCGCCATCCCCGACCTGCGCATGCATTATTCGGGCAGCATTATTTATAGGGAGTATTTCGATCGCATAGATGCTAATGCCGTACCCCAAATGATCAAAGCACTGGCATGGGATTATGTGTATCCGCTGGTTTACGCTACTTTCTTTTTTAGTGTCGGGTTGCTGCTGTTCAGCCCGGGGCGCTACAGGCGTATATATCAAGTGGCGGTGGTGGCTGCCCCGCTGTTCGATTATGCCGAGAACAGCCTGCATATCTATTTACTCAATAGCCTGCCTGCCCGGCATATAGGCCTGGCCAACATCATGGGACTGTTTACCTCAGCCAAATGGCTGATGATTCTGTTTATTGCTTTGTCTATCGTGCTGGCTTTGCTCAAAAAGCTGCGCAGCAAATTGCAATAATTTCTTATTTATTGGTTGGGAAAAGTGAGGACTAAAGCCCCAATTTCTTTCTCAGTCTACAAATGTTTCTTTAACCACTAATTTTAATTCTCTTATTTCAGGTTTTGATAATCTACTTAGTCGCTCCTTACAAACTACAGATACAGAGGTTTAAATTTTTTCGACAATGAATTTGACAAGATTTTCTGCCATAAATAATAAAGCCAAAGAAGTTCTTTCTTCAACTTCTTCATCATTAGCTTCAGATTCCAACCGGTGGCAGC
>WFNR01000180.1 GCA_015488485.1 Cyclobacteriaceae bacterium
TATACAATGATTCTGAAGCAGAATGATAACGGAAAAATACCGTCATGGTAGCATCCTGCCGGTCAATTATACGAAGAAAACCTTGATTTGATTAGAAAAATTCAACTAATTTAAGAATATATCCTATCTGCCGGCTCCTAAAAAATTGCTCTAGTTAACATTTGCCCGCTAGATAATGATTGGCAAACGCAGCGAAAAAACTTGAAGAGGAAGGTATGCCCGGTATTTATTTTTTCTCAGGCACATCCTCTATGGCACCCTTGTCTATTTCATCCTTGATTTCCTTGGTGGCGTCTTTAAACTCTCTGATGCCACGCCCCATTCCTCTGGCCAGTTCGGGTATTTTTTTTGCTCCGAACAACAACAGCAGGGCAAAGATGATAACAAATACTTCGGGGCCGCCAATACTCCATGCTAATAGTGCTTGCATTGTTTTGCTGGTTGGTTTTCGTGACAAAGATACGATAAATTGCCGAATTGAGGCTCGAAGAAAGGCTGTTTGCTACTTTTTTTGCAGCCATAGTTCGGGGTTGAGTTTTACGGTACCTTTGTCCTGAGTTTCCCATAGTTCAAAGTGCAGTTCGGCAATACCGTCATCATCGGTATATACTTTGCCTACCTTGTCGCCAGTTTTTACCTGCTGGCCCTTTTTTACATATACTTCGGCCAGCTTGGCATAAACGGTAAAATAGTTGCCGTGCTTGATAATTACGGCCTTGTTAAAGCCCTGGATGAGGGCCACGGCCCGTACTTCGCCATTAAATACACTACGGGCTTCGGCTCCCGGCTCGGTTTGGATTTCGATGCCCGGGCTATCGCGCTCTACCATTTTCAGCACCGGATCGCGCGAGCGGCCGAATTTGAGTGAAATAAACCCTTCGGCCGGCCAGGGTAGCTTGCGTTTGTTTTTGGAGAAATCGGCCGACAGGGCGGCAGCCGCCTTGTTTTTGGCCAGGGCGGCAGCTTTGGCGGCTGCTTCGGCTTCACGCCTGATCAGGTCGTTGATGAGCTTGTCCAGAGCCTTGAGTGATTTGCGCCTTTGGGCCAGTTCTTTTTTCAACTTCTTCTCCTGCTGTTGCAGGCTGGCTAGTATAGCGCGTTGTTTTTGGCGCATTTTTTCCAGGTCTTTTTTGGCGACCAGTTGCTCGGCCAGCAATTGACTTTTTTCCTGTTTCTTCTTTTCAATGGTCTCGATTTCGCTAAGCAACATTTGCTGTACGGCCTGTAT
Organism: Cyclobacteriaceae bacterium; assembly: GCA_015488485.1. GTDB lineage: Bacteria > Bacteroidota > Bacteroidia > Cytophagales > Cyclobacteriaceae > S012-113. The sequence goes on from WFNR01000180.1 coordinate 1,229, forward strand.
TTGCTCCACCTGGGTTTTGCGTGCCTTGCTATATTGCTTCAGGTAGTCGAGCCTGCGCAAGAGTTGGTTGAAGGACTCGGCCGAAAAAAGAAACATGAGCTTATCCCGGCTGTTGCTGGCTTTGTAGGCAGCATACACCATGGCGGCATATTCTTTTTTCAGCGCTTCCAGATCTTCGTTAAGGGCATTGATGATTTCCTGGTTTTCGGCAATATCCTGATCGAGGAGGTTTATTTCTTCGGCCAGACTATTGATGACTTTTTGGCGGGTTTTTATCTGATAGTTGATGGCATTCAGTTGCCCCACACTGGCTTTTTTCTTGCTGGAGGTTTGTTTCAGGGTGGCTTCGGCTTCTTTTATCTTGCGCAGATTTTCCGCCCGTTCTTTTTGCAGTTGCTCCTTGGTTTTTTGCTGGGCCAGGAGCGGAGCAGCAAGCAAAAGCAAACTCAGCAAGCAAAGCAGCCTATTTCTTAACATATTTGGCAGGAATATTGAAAGGAAATTTCAGCGGCTTGTCCGGAGCTTCTACTTTTATGTGGTCAATAGTCATCTGGGTTTCCAACTGGCCGAATTCATTATGATGGATAAGTGAAATAAAAGCAGAAAACGGAAATGCCTGCTGGTTAATAACTCTGAAATCCTTATACAAAAGCTTAAGGGCGTTGTCGGTATCTACTTCGGTTACCTGCACTTCCACCAGCTTCATGTTTTCATCGTCAATGTAGTTGTCAATACGCACATTATTGATACGCTGACGCACTACATAGCGGCCGTGTTCATGTGTAATAGCCTGGTCGGGTTCATCGGGCTTGGGCATATTGCCTACAATCATCGATTGGATTAGGGCAAAATCGATAGGGAAGTTGAACTCCCGGCTTACATCGGCAAAGGAATAGGCGTTGTAAGATTTTTCTACCCGGTTGATAATAAATACCGAATCCTGCGTGATAATTCCCCTGATGCCTTGCACCCCGAGGGCGCCCGACAGGTTGAACCAAATGATACTGTCTTTTTTCAGTCTGACCAGGGCGGTTACTTTGGTTGTTTTGTGCGGCTCGCGCAGCTCTATTTTGGATTTGATAACCAGATAGTTGAAGTCCAGTTGTTGGATTTTGAGCGATTCGCGGTCGTAGGTTTTGGTAAACAGAGCGAATTTTGATTTACAGCCGCTCAGCAGCAATAGGCTTGTTAGCAGTATAAGCAGGGCCTTACTGAATGATTTTCCGTTGGGCAATTTTCTGATCAATGTTCTCTAAATTTTGGTCTAACTCACGGGCTTTTTTCCACTGTTCCACAGCTTCGTCCACCAGCCCCAGTTGGTAGAGGGTATCACCATAGTGGTCGTAATAGACGCCTTCGGTAACCCCGCTGGCAATAATTTTTTCAAAGACCCTGCGGGCTTCCTCATAATTACCCAAGGTATATTGCACCCAGGCGTAGGTATCGAGAAAGGTGTTGTTATCAGGGTTGTTGCGAACCAGCTCGGTGCTCATTTTAGCCGCCTTGTCGAGCTTTTCGCCCCGCAAAGATAGGTAATAGCTATAGTTATTCAACACCGTATAGTTGAAAGGGTCCAGGTCGAGAGCTGCTTCGTAGGCACGGTCCGATTTTTCGTATTCTTTTAGTTCGTGATAGATATCGCCCAGGTAGCTGTAAAACATAATAAGCAATTTACGGTTATTGGCTGCCCGCTTGCGCCCGGCTTCCAGCAATTGTGCCGCCTGCCGGTAGTTGCCTTCCTGTAATTGGGCGATACCGTCAATCAGGTAGAGCCAGGGCTGATTGGGAAATAGCTCCAGTGCCTGATCGGCATGCAATTGCAGGCTGTCGTTCATATTAAGCTGCAGCTCCAGGTTAAGCAGGTTTTGCCATACCGAAAAATTGTCGGGCTGCATGCGCACATAAGTGGCATAGGCCTGACGGGCGGCTCTCTTGGCATCATCGATTTTATCGGGTGGCAGCAACTCTTTTTCGATAAAGGCACTGTAAACATCCCCTTGTATGAGATAAGCATTGCTGTTGTCGGGATGTTTGGCGGCTACCATATCGGCCAGTTGCGGTATTAGTTTTTGCAGGGTGGCATTGGGCAGGTAGGTCATGTACCGCATCAGGGTATTTATCTTGGCATTGATATGCAGGGTGCTGTCCTGAAAAGCAGTAATCAGTTCTTCCCTGAAGCGGTCGATCTGATTATCTTGCCAGTAAATATCGGCCAGTTGCAGGCGGGCGGCCGATACTTCGGGGTGCTCGGCCAGTAGTTGTTGCAGTACACGGGCGGCCTCGCTCTGGCGCTTGTTGGTTGACAGTATTTCAGCCAGTTGCAGCACATAATCGTAATTGTCGGGGTAGCGGGCAATTAATTTGCGGCTTTCTTCCACCGCTTTATCAGGCTGGTTGAGTTCAAGGTAAATTTTTTGCCGCTGATAAGCTATTTGCTCGGTAAGGCCCATGGTTTCTTCGGCCCGGTCGTAGGTGGCCAGGGCCTTGTCATAGTCCTTTAGATATAAATAAACGGCCGCCAGATTGAACAGATACTCTTCTGTTCCGGGTATTTTGTCGAGCAATTGTTCATATAATGCTGCCACCCTGTTTAGCTCGCCCAAATTGGTGTAGATATCAACCGCCAGCAGGTAATAGTACTTGTTTTGTTTATTTAAACGAATGGCCATATCAATATAGCGGGCGGCAGTATTGTATTGTTCGGTGCGGTTATAAATATCAGCCAGCTTAAAAAAGACGGCATCGTTTTGCGGGTCATCGACCAGGCACTTGTTAAACAATTCGATGGCCTTGGCATAGTTTTTAAGCAGATACTGTTTTTCGGCTTCAATAAACCAATACTCGGTTTCATATTGGGGTGTCTGTGGCAGGGGCTGATCGGTTTTCTTTTTACCTTTTTTCTGGGCCCAAAGAGGCCCCGCGGCCAGCAGATAGATGGCGGTTATCAGGATATATTTTATTAAGAGAAACTTTTTCAAAATACCGGAAAACTACACAAAGTTAGCAATAAAACAGACCAATCGGCTTAGTGACTACCTGTGCTCCCGAAGCCGCCTCCACCACGGGCCGATTCTTCCAGGCTGTCCACCGGCTGCCAGGCCACCCGGGCATGGCGGGCTACAACCATTTGTGCTATACGCTCACCAGGTTGTATGGTAAAGGGCTCGTTGGAAAGATTCACCAGTAATACCTTTATTTCACCCCGGTAGTCGGCATCGATGGTGCCGGGGGAATTAAGCACGGTAAGGCCATGTTTATAGGCCAGGCCGCTACGTGGGCGTATCTGCGCCTCATAACCGGGGGGCAGCTCAATATGCAGCCCGGTGCCGATTAGCTTTCTTTCCAGTGGTTGCAGCCTAACCGGTTCTGACAGTGCGGCCCGCAGATCCATACCGGCAGAGAGGTGGGTTTGGTAAGCGGGCAAGTCCTGGCCGGAGGTGTTTACCACCTTAATGGTGATTTCTTCCATAAGCTTTCAGGTTGGTTGCAGGAGGTTTTTACGTTCCAACAAATATACAAGCATCACGGCAATAGCTGAAACCAGTAAATTAAGGGTTGTATCCCAAATGGGGTTGTCCAGCTTAATCAGAAAGCCGCCCAGCACCAGTCCGCCAAATATCAGGGTATAAACCGCCAAAGGTGCAAAGCGGTAGGGAATAGGCATGTACTTGCGCCCCAGCAGGTAGCATGCCAGGCTCATGGCCCCATAAGAGAGCACAATAGCCAGGGCGCTGCCCAGTATGCCGATCAGCGGCAGTAGCAAATAATTGGCCGCCAGGGCCACCACTGCGCCAATGCCCGTAAAAAGCAGGCCGTAGTGGGTCTTGTCTTTGAGCTTGTACCAGATGGAAATATTGATGTACACCCCATACAGCAATTTGCCGAACATAATAATAGGCACCAGATAAAGAGCGGTGCGAAACTCGGCCTTACGCAGAAAAATGGGGGCTATCCAGTCGATGTTCAGGCTCACCCCCAGCAAGAGCAAAAGGCCGAAGATTACAAAATAATGCAGCGTACGGGCATAGAGTTGCGGGGCTTGCCGGTCGCTGGCCTGGGCAAAGAAAAATGGCTCTGCGGCATAGCGGAAGGCCTGGATAGCCAGCATCATCAAGGCACCCAGTTTAAAGGTCTGGGTATAGACACCCTGGTTACTTAAGCCATCGGTTGCCCACCAGGCTACGGCCAGCTTGTCCAGGTCGCTTACAAACCAACCGGCAATACCGGTAAGTACCAGCGGGGTGGTATACAGAAGCATAGGCTTGAGAACAGGCCATTTTATACTGGGGCGCATCAGCAGAAACTCGCGGGCCAGCAGCGGAAAATACAGCAGATTACTCAATAAGTTGGCGATAAAAATATATTCTATACCAAAATGCGGATTATAGAAGGTATCTACCAGGGGCTTTAGCCAGGGCAGGTATTCGTTGTTGTGGATAGCCGGAAAAATGAGCAGAAAAAGGATCTGCAACAAGATATTGGCCAGAATGGCGGTTATTTTGGTTATGGCAAAGCGCACCGGCTTGTTTTCCAGCCGCAGGCGGGCGAAAGGAATGGCCGTAAGCCCGTCAATCAGAATGATGCCGGCCAGAAGTTGAAAGAGGATAGTATGCTCGGGTTGGAAGTGGCTACCTAAAATAAGGCGGCCAAAATGCTCAGGTTGGAGGGAGATTAGCAGGGCCACGGCCAAGGAAATAATCACAACCAAAGTGGCTGCTACATGATAGGTATGTTTGTCATGGGTTTTGGTATAAAACCTGAAAAAGGTGGTCTCCATACCAAAGGTGATGACAATAAGCAGCAGGGCCATGGTGCCGTATAGCTCGGATACCACCCCCATTTCATCGAGCAGGAATACAGCAGTATGCAGGCCTACCAGAAAGTAGTTGATGATACGTCCCAGAATACTGCTGATACCGTAAACGGCAGTTTGGCCGGCCAGGATTCTGAGTTTGCTCATAGTATGGACAGGGAGCGGGCTATTGGCCTTTGAAAACCGGTTGACGTTTTTCTAAAAAAGCGGCTGTGCCCTCGCGAAAATCCTGCGTGCCGCAACAACGGGCGAAGGAGTTGGCCTCTACCAGGTAGCCGTCCTCTTTGTTGCTTTCGGCAGCGTTGGCGCTGGTTATTACCATTCCGATGGCCAGAGGCGCTTTACTGAGTATCTTGCGCATGATAGCTACGGCCTGGTCCATCATCTCATCCTGGCTGTCGGCCACATGGTTCACCAGTCCGATACGCCAGGCTTCATTAGCATCTATGTTATCGGCTGTCATCATCAGCTCCAGGGCGCGACCCTTGCCTATCAGGCGGGTGAGGCGCTGGGTGCCGCCATAGCCCGGTATCAGGCCCAGGTTTACCTCCGGCTGGCCAAAGCGGGCGGCCGCAGAGGCTACCCTGATGTGGCAGGCCATGGCCAGTTCGCAGCCTCCGCCCAGGGCATAGCCGTGCACGGCCGCGATCACCGGCTTTTCAAACTCTTCGATAGTGGCAAACAATTCCTGGCCGCGCTCAGCAAATTTGCGGGCATTCAGTTCGTTGAGTTCGGCAATCTCCTTAATATCAGCTCCGGCAGCAAAAGCTTTTTCGCCACTGCCGGTTATAATAACACCACCCACTTCTGGTGAATCATAGGCGTATTCGAAAGCCGCTTTTAGCTCGGCCAGTACTTCGCTGTTTAGGGCGTTGAGGGCTTGTGGCCGGTTGAGGGTGATGGTAAGAATGCGGTCGTCCAGGTCAAGAATCAGGGTGTTGTAGGTTTCCATGGTTGGTTTAATTAAAAACCAAATATAGCAAGCTAATATTTAGCAAACCAACCGGTATTGGGATTATCGCGCTGTTTCATATTGGGAAAATTTTGCCAATATGAAACAGCGACTGTCAGTCAAAACACTGTTTGCTGCTTAAATAGGTTGTTTTCAGGTTTTGGCACAGTTATTCCATTAGGTAAGGTGGTTTTGGTTAGAAAGCAGACGTGCTCAAAAACGTTGACCGTTTGCCGCAGATACAGGGGCAAAACCCTGTATCTGCTTTATTAAGAACTTGACAAATTGTAAGAAATACCACTTGCTGGTTGGCTATTTTTTGTCCGAAGTATTTTTTTGCAGGCTGGCATCACGATTGTGGTGCCGGACTGCGGACAAATTTAACTGGCGGTATTTGGTTACAATTAGTACATAATCGACATTAAGTGGGATAATATAAGAATATGAAAAAGACCATCGCAATATTATTGATCTTGAGTATAGCCTTAACAAGTGAGGCTGCTACTTACACAGCCACGGCAGCCGGTGGTGAATGGACCGATCCAGCCACCTGGGTGGGTGGTGTGGTGCCGCCAAGTGCCGGTGCCGGTGATGTAGTGGTGATACCGGCCGGATCTACGGTTACCATTACCAACCAAACGGTAACTTTTAATGGCACGGTTGATGTATATGGTACTTTAAGTCTTGATGGGTTTTTTGCTACTTTGGATTTAGGGACCGGTAGTGTTGTTAATGTATATGCCGGAGGGCAAGTGACCAGCAGTTTTTTCTTAAATAGAATAGAAATAGGGAGTAATCCTTTCGCATACTTGGCTTTATTTGATGGTACAGTATCCGGCCCGGCCACGATATCAGAGGTTTCTGGCGTTCAGCCTGTCGAGCTAATTTTCTTTAATGCCAAAGCCAATGGTAATATTGTGGAACTTACCTGGGCTACCGCCAGTGAAGAGAACTTCGATTATTTTGCCCTGGAGCGCTCGGCTGATGGAGAGCATTTTGTGGAGATAGCCCAGATAAACGGTATGGGCAATTCCAGTACCCGTCAGGATTATGACTATGTGGATAAGTTCCCTTTGTCGGGGCGTTCCTATTACCGCCTGCGCTCGGTGGACTTTGACGGCTATACCGAAGTGTTTGATTACGTAATGGTAAAGGTGGATGAGCAGCCGGCTGACTTTATGGTTTATCCCAATCCGGTTACCGATGGCCAATTTGCCATTCAGACCAATTTCGAAATTACCGGTGAAGCCACCTTAACTATTTTTGATTCGATGGGCAGCATCAAAATGACCCTGCCGGTAAATGCCTGGCAGCAGTCTTATGATGTGAGTGGCCTGGAGCGTGGTACCTATATTCTTCGTTTGGTACAGGGTCGTCAGGTGTTGAGCAAGCGGGTAATGGTGTACTAATTTTTTGCTGATTAGTTACTTAGTAAATAGACTAATAGCTTTAATTTACTACGGAGAGTTTGATCTTCAGGTTTTCCAGCATTACCTCTATCAATTCTTCAAGTCCGTAAGCATGCTGCCAACCCCAGTGCTGGCGGGCAGCGCTGTCGTCTATTGAGCGCGGCCACGAGTCGGCAATAGCCTGGCGGTAGTCGGGCTCATACACAATGTCAAAATCAGGGTAATGCTGCTTGATGCCGGCATAGATCTCGGCCGGGGAGAAGCTCATGGCGGCCAGGTTGTAGCTTGAGCGGATTTTGATCTGACCGGCCGGGGCAGCCATAATCTGCAGGGTGGCCTGCACGGCATCGTCCATGTACATCATGGGCAGGTAGGTGTCGGCCTTGAGAAAACAATGGAAGGTTTCCCCCTGAATAGCTTTATAAAAAATATCTACGGCATAATCGGTGGTGCCGCCACCCGGCAGGGCTCTATAACCGATCAGCCCCGGGTAGCGCACACTGCGTACGTCCACTCCGTATTTTTCGTGATAATATTGACACCAGCGCTCACCGGCCAGCTTGGAAATACCGTAAACCGTGTTGGGGTCCATGACAGTGGTTTGCGGGGTGTTGTCTTTGGGGGTGGAGGGGCCGAATGCGCCTATGGAGCTGGGCCAGAACACCTTGATAGCCGGGTGCTGGCGCGCTATTTCCAGTACATTGAGCAAGCCTTGCATATTAAGCTCCCAGGCGGCCAGCGGCTGCTGCTCGGCCTTGGCACTGAGCATGGCTGCCAGGTGGTAGATCTGGTCAATTTTATGTGTTTGCACAAAATCATGCAGAGCCGGAGCATCCATTACATCGAGCAGGGCAAATTGCTCTTCATAGCCTTGCGGCTTACGAATGTCAGTAGCCCATACATGATTGCTGCCGAATTTGTTGCGCAGGGCGATTACCAGTTCTGAACCCAACTGACCGTTGGCGCCTATTACAAGAATATTGCTCATGGTTGAAAGTTTGCCCCAAAAGTACACAGTACACGGCACACTTTGCAAACAAAAAACGGATTAGCGGTATCGGCCGTTCACCTCCTGCAAGAGCCGACTTTTGGCTATATTTGTCGGGCAACAAACAAGCCATCTTTCATCAAAATACTACCATTATGTACGACAAAATAAAACCGCAATTGGAAGCCACCTTACAAGAAATAAAAGAGGCCGGCTTATATAAGAAGGAAAGGGTGATTATCACACCACAGGGTGCTGATATAAAAATTGCCGATGGCCGTGAGGTGATAAATTTCTGCGCTAACAACTACCTGGGGTTATCATCACACCCGCGGGTGATAGAGGCGGCCAAGAAAACCATCGATACGCATGGCTACGGCATGTCATCGGTGCGCTTTATCTGCGGCACCCAGGATATTCACAAAGAACTGGAAGCCAAAATATCGGAGTTTCTAGGTACTGAAGATACCATTTTGTATGCTGCGGCCTTCGATGCCAACGGAGGAGTGTTCGAGCCGCTTTTCGGGCCGGAAGATGCCATCATTTCGGACGAGCTAAACCATGCCAGTATCATTGATGGTGTGCGCCTGTGCAAGGCCAAACGCTTCCGCTTCAAAAACTCGGATATGAACGACCTGGAAGACCAGCTTAAGGCGGCTGATGCTGCCGGTGCGCGCCAGAAAATTATCGTTACCGATGGGGTATTTTCAATGGACGGTAATATTGCGCAGTTGGATGAGATTTGCGATTTGGCTGATAAATATGGTGCCCTGGTGATGTCGGATGAGTGTCATTCTACAGGTTTTATGGGTAAAACCGGCCGGGGCGTACATGAGTATCGCAATGTGATGGGCAGAGTGGATATTATTACTGGTACGCTGGGCAAGGCCCTCGGAGGTGCTTCGGGCGGTTTTACCTCAGGCCGCAAAGAGATTATTGACTTGCTGCGCCAGCGCTCGCGCCCATACTTGTTTAGCAATACCCTGGCCCCGGCCATAGTAGGGGCCTCTATTGCCGTGTTCGATATGCTCAGCGAAACCACCGAGCTACGCGATAAACTAATGGCCAATACACGTTATTTCAGGGAGCAGATGACGGCAGCCGGTTTCGATATCAAACCGGGTATTCACCCTATTACGCCTATCATGCTGTATGATGCTGTGCTGTCGCAGCAGTTTGCCGAGAAACTTTTGGATAAGGGTATCTATGTGATTGGTTTTTACTATCCGGTGGTACCCAAGGGGCAGGCGCGCATCAGGGTGCAGATTTCAGCCGCCCATGAGCGTCATCATCTGGATAAAGCCATTGCCGCCTTTACCGAGGTGGGTAAGGAGCTTGGCGTGCTGAAATAGTGAACGAACGTATGGAAACAGAGCGGTTTGCTGTGCGGTGGCGCAACAGGGCCTTATATTTCTTGCTGTTTGCTGCTCTGGCGGGTACTATCTTACGCTATCATCAGTTAAGGCCGTTTACGCTTATCAACTACAAGTACCTGTTGCATGCCCATTCGCATGTGGCTATGCTGGGGTGGTTGTTCCTGGCCTATGCCGTGGTGATTGTCAGGCGTTTTTTTAGTGAGCATATCCGGGTGTACAACCGCCTCCTGGGCTGGGTATTGGTGGCAGTAGTGGGTATGGCTGTCAGTTTTCCCTGGCAAGGCTATGGCGCAGTGTCTATCACTTTCAGTACTTTGTTTTTGCTGGTGTCTTACCGCTTTGCCTGGCAGGTGTATCGTCACTTGCGCAGGAATAACGACAACTCATTGTCGGCCGGCTGGTTACGCTGGGCGCTGGCTATGCTGGTGCTGTCAAGTGCCGGGCCGTGGGCCCTGGGGCCGATTATCGCCCTGGGTGGTTCGCATGGGGTGGCCTACAATCTGGCCATCTTCTTTTATCTGCACTTTCTTTACAATGGTTTCTTTGTACCGGCCACTTTTGCTCTGGTGCAGCGTCAGGTAGAAAAGGTAGGGGAAGATTATGATCAGTACAAGGCGAGGTTATTTTATCGCCTTACAGTATGGGCGATAGTGCCGGCCTATGCCCTCTCTACATTATGGGCGCAGCCGCCCTGGTGGGTGTATGTGCTGGCGGGACTGGCGGCTTTGGCGCAGGCAGCCGGCCTCTACTACGGCAGACAATTGTTGCGGCTGTATGCGCAAAGCTCAACAAGCCGGCTGATTATGCTTATGACCGGCCTGGTCTGGCTGGCTTATTTGCTCAAGGTGGTACTACAGATACCGGCTGCCTGGCCGGCAGTAGCCGATTTTGTGTATCAAACAAGGGTATTTACCGCTATCGGCTATATTCATCTGGTGATGCTGGGTGTGCTAACGCTGTTCGCACTGGTTGCACTAGCAGAAGAAAGCCGCCTGCAGCCGGATGGTTTTTTTAAAACAGGTTTTGGCCTTTTCCTGACCGGCTTTGTGGTTACCGAGCTGTTGTTTTTTGTGCAGGGGATGTTGGCTGGCCTGTATAACTGGTTCATGCCTGCTTACCGGTTGTGGGTGTTGGGCGGTAGTTGGGCTATGTTTCTGGGACTATCGTTGATAGCAATAGCCTTTTTTAAGAAAAGAAAAATCAGCGTTTCAGAAATTTGAAAGTCTTGCTGAACTGACTTTGGTCGTCTTTGATGGCCAGCAGGTAATAGCCGGCCGGCAGGTTGCGTACGTCCAGGCGAAATTCGTTATCGCTTAATTTTTCTACATTAATGGTGAATTGGTTGCCGATGATGTTGTGCACCACAAATTCGGTATTATGCAAATCGGAATTCTCGATAACGACATTCAAAAAATCTACACTGGGGTTAGGATAAATCTCTATCCGGTTCTTCTGGCTAAGCACTTCATCGCCAAAAGACAGGAAATCCTGACCGCTTTGGGCAAAAAGAGGGCTGCCGGAAATCATTATCACCAAAACCAGTAAAAGTTTTTTCATAGACATTTAGCTATTTAACCATTACAACGCAATAATTCTGCCAAAAGTACGTTTGCGCTCAGGTTCTTTTCTATATACGACTCACCCGGCAAAAGGTTACCGACCCAGCCTGTGAAATACCTGCGGCAGATAAGCAATAATATCGGTGGCGAGCAGGGCGGTTTGGCTTTTATCAGCAGCCGCCAGGTCTCCGGCACGGCCGTGTAGCCACACTCCGGCTCTGGCAGCGGCCACAGGCGCCAACCCCTGGGTGCGCAGGGCGGTTATGATGCCGAGCAGGACATCGCCACTGCCTCCGGTAGCCATACCGGGATTGCCGGTGGTATTGAAGGCTATTTTGCCCTCACTATCTACTACAGCCGTATGCGCGCCTTTCACTACCATTACTAGTTGATATTCTTTGGCCAGTTGCAGGGCCCGTTCGAGGCGCTGCCAGTGGTTTTCACTGTTACCTGCCAAGCGGTCGAACTCTCCGGGATGGGGGGTAAGAATAGTACCAGGCGGCAGCAGGTTCAGCAGTTCGCGGTGGCGGCTTAGCATATTAATGGCATCGGCATCCACTACCAGCGGTAGTTTGTTGTGCTGGAGGAATTGCCTGAAAGCGGCCACCGTTGCGGGCTGCGTACCCATGCCCGGGCCGATACCCACGGTGCCTGCTTTAGGAAAAATGCTGATATCACTTATGTGGGTGTCGCCCTGTGTTGGCCATACCATCGCCTCGGGCGCCAGGGTCTGGATGATGTCTATGCCGCATTTTGGTACACTAATGGTGAGCAGGCCGGCCCCGCTGCGCATAAAAGCGCGGGCAGCCATGGCGATGGCGCCTATCTTGCCCAGGCTGCCACCGATAAGCTGGCCGTGCCCGAAACTACCCTTGTGGGCAAAACGCGGGCGCTCAGGCAGGGCCTCCACTACTTCATCCTGGTCGATGGTGGTATAGGGGGTAGGCTGCCCGGTAATGAAATTCCGGTCAAGGCCGATATCCACTACCTGCCAATCGCCCACATAGGGGTGGTTCTCAGGCAGGAAGAAGGCCAGTTTGGGGGTTTGGAAGCTGATGGTATGCCGTGCCCTGACGATGGCGCCCTCGTTGGTGAGTGGGGCATCCATATACAAGCCCGAGGGCATGTCAATCGCGACAATGGGCTTGCCGGTTGCATTCATTTTGTCGATCACCCGGCCGAAGAGACCGGTAACCGGGCGGCTAAGGCCGGAGCCGAAGAGGGCATCAATGAGTAAGTCGTACTCACTTAAATCAGGTATTTGTTCTGCCGAAGTGATGAAATGGGGTGGCTTTAGTTGCTGCAGGCGCTCCAGGTTGACAAGGAAGTCGGCTGAGCCACCCGGCTTGGGCTGTACTACATAGGTATCTACCAGATAACCGCGGTTGAGCAGCCTTCGGCTGACTACCAGGCCATCGCCTCCGTTGTTGCCGGTGCCGCAAATTACCGCAGTCTTGACCGGCTGCGGATACAGATGATACAATGCCTCGGTGAAGCGCGTGGCCGCCCGCTCCATCAAATCGATGGAGGCAATAGGCTCATGCTCGATGGTATAGGCATCGGCAGCTCTGATTTGTTCGGCATTCAGAATTTTCATTTTACCTGGGTAATTGCCTGGTAAGCAAATTTACGATACGGTTGGTTTTTTTATATCGCAAGGACGAGGGTTTTAGCGGACTGCCGGGCGGTATTTCTCTACCAACTGATAATTGCGAAAGCCGCCTAATTCGCGGCCACCCAGCAGGTTGAGCTCCAGCCAGCTACGTAAGCGATATTTGAGTTTTTCATGTTTATGTGGTGGCCGCCCGGGGTCGGGGTGGCCGCTATATTGCAGTTGGTCACGCCAGTTGAAGGCGGCCAGGCGCTCTTGCATTACGGCCGGGTGGGTGCCCTTGAAATGCGGCACCCGGTTGAGCGGGCCGTAATCGAATTGTGCCGCATAGATATCCTTATTGTGGCCGCTGCTGGTGCGGCTCATGCGGTTTTGCTTATCGCTCATGATGTGGGGCGGTCGTACCCAGCCGTAATGGTAGATCTCGGCCGGCAACAGGGCCACGCGCAACTTGCGGGTGCCGGCTTTTTGCAGGTAAGCGGCTGTAGAGGGCTCGAAATCACGATAGTACCTGAACGATTGTGCATCGCGCCATGAGTGTATCTGCGGCAGGTTGCGGATAATCCTGATTTCGCGCGGGTACCAGCCATGATGGTTAAAGCAATGCTCATAATCACCCCAAAAATGCCGGTAGTTAAACAGCAAGCCTTCGATTTGCGGTCGCTTCAGGTAGTGCTGGCAGGCCTGTGCGATAAGCGACAGATATTTTTCGTGTACCACTTCATCTACTTGCAAATAAAAAAGCCAATCGCCCCGGCAATGCTCTTTGGCCAGGTCGGAGAGATAAGCATAAAGGGTATTTTGCCGGTATTTTTCCGGCTCCCAGGCCGCTTCAACAAGTTTTATTTTGGGGCTGTCCAGGCTTTGAATAACCGCCAGCGTATCGTCATCGGTATCGCCCGGGCACCAGGCAATCACGTATTCATCTACCAGATCAAGGATAGAGAGAATAGATTCGCGTAAGGGGTAAGCCAACTTGACGGCATTGCGCACAAAGGTGTAGCCGCTGATCGTCATGGTTGCAAGTTTACGGGTTTTTGACAGACTATGCAGATGAACGTCTAAAAAAGGTAGTAATTATAAAATTACCGCATGAAGTGTTATAGTTTTGAGCCATGCGCCTGGGATTTGATGCCAAACGACTTTTTCTGAATGACCGCGGCCTGGGCAATTATGCCCGCAACCTGCTCTACGGATTGGTCAAATACCATCCGCAGCACGAGTATTTTTTATATACGCCTCGCCAGCACGATAAGCTGGTAGATGAAAAATTCCTGGCTGCTCCGCAGGTGCAGGTAAGTCTGCCAGCAGGCTTAAGCCGGATGCTGCCGGCCTACTGGCGCTCGGGGCAGTTGGGCCGGGTGGCAGCTCGCGATGGGGTGCAGGTTTGGCATGGGCTGTCGCAAGAGCTGCCGGCCGATATAACCCGGGTGGGCGTTAAGGCGGTGGTAACCGTACACGACCTGATCTTTTTGCGGCATCCGGAGTTTTATAAGCCGATTGACCGGTGGATATACCTTAAAAAAGTGAAGTGGGCCGCACAGCATGCCGACAAGGTGGTGGCTATTTCGCAGCAAACGCGTCAGGATATACTGGAAACTTTTGCCTTGTCGCCCGATCGGGTGCAAGTGATTTACCAGAGTTGTCATGAGGTCTTTTATGAAAAACGCAATGAGCAGGAGCGCCAGCAGGTAAGAGATAAATGGTGCCTGCCACAGCAGTATATGTTGTATGTTGGGGCGCTGAACGAGAATAAAAATGTGCTGGTAATCCTGCAGGCCATGCGGCATTTAAAGGGCAAGCTGGACTTACCGCTGGTAATAGTAGGGCATGGTGAGGCCTATAAACGTAAACTTTTGGCTTACGCCCATAAACACGGGCTGGAAAAACGGTTGATTTTTGCCAGTGAAATTGCCAACCCTGCTCCGCGTGAATTATCAGCCTTCTATCAAATGGCTGAGGTGTTCATCTTTCCGAGTTTTTATGAGGGCTTTGGCATCCCTATTCTGGAAGCCCGCTTCAGCGGCACTCCGGTGGTGGCTTCCAATAGCAGTTGTCTGCATGAAGCCGGGGGCGA
>WFNR01000181.1 GCA_015488485.1 Cyclobacteriaceae bacterium
TATAAGAAAAGCCCCTGATCATTAAGCCTAAAATTAGTATAATATACCATTGTAATATATTTTAAGAATGAAGCAACAAATTTCAGTATTGTCGGGTTATTATTTAATTTAACTATCTGATAATCATTTATTAAAATGTTCTTTCCTTTTCATCAGCCACACCGGCAGCACCAGAAAAACAGCCACCAGTGAGATGGTAAGTCCGCCAATGGTACCGGCCGCCAGCGAAAACCAGAAGACCTCGTTCTGCCCCTCGAGCAAAAAGGGCAGCAGTCCGAAGCACGAAGAGGCCACGGTAAGCAATACCGGCCGTGCTTTGCCCCACACGGCTTTGGCTACTTTGCGGTTGTAGTGCCGGCCGGGCAGGTGGTGCAGGTCGTACACGATAAAAATGGCGGCATTGACCGTAAGGCCTCCCAGCAGCACAAAAGCGGCATAGCCCCCCTGGTCGAAGTACAGATCGAAGCCGGCAAAGGTGATGAACAGCCCGACAAACGACATCGGCACCATACCGATGATATAGAGCGGCTGGCGCAGGTTTTCGAACATAATGCTGCATATAAAATAAATAGCCACCGTAAGCAGCAACAGCAGGCCGTAGTTGCGCTTGGTTTTGTTCCAGTCCCAATACCAGCCGCTGCGCTTGGCTTCATAGCCCATAGGCAGCTCGGCCGCCATCTCTTTGAGCACTTTATCCAGATACTTGCCGCCAAAGCGGGCGCTGCCATAGTAGTCGAAGCCCACCACCCGGATATACTGGCGGTTTTCTTTGTGAATGGCATTGATGGTGGTGGTTTTCTGCAGATCCACAAAGGTGGCGTTGGCCAGGCCGGTGCTATCGTTGAGCCACAGGGCGCCACCGGTGAGGTCGTGGGCCGAAAAATCGGCTGCCTGGCGGTCGCGCACCACCACCGGCAGCAGGGTGCCGGCCAGGTTGATGCTACCCTGCGGCTGCTGCTGCCAGGAGCTACCGCGCAGCGCTTCGGTTACCTCATACAAGGAGGCCTGGCGGGCAAAGCGGGCCGGGTCGAGCTGCAGCACCAGTTGCGTAGAGGCCTCCTCCTCCCAGCTTACCCGCTCGTTGGTGTTTACTTTCTGAATGCGCTTGTGGCGCAGCAATTTGGCGGCCAGAATATCGGCCTGACGGGCCAGCTCATCGTAGTTGTAGCCTTTCATCACCACCCGGAAGCCCGGCAGGCTCTCGCCCGTGGCATTGGAAAAACCACGCCCCACACCATATACGCTCCACTCCACCCCGGCCCAGTTGAGCGACTGGGCTATCAGCCGCGATTTGAGAAAATACGGCAGCGCACCGCGCTCGTAGTCTTCCTTAAAGGTGATGACCACCCGCGCAAAGCGCCCCGAGTAAACGGTGGTAACGAACTTGTCGATACCACTGATACCCTGCAGATAATCCTCTACATGGCGGATGGCCTTGTTCATCTGCTCCACCGTATGGCCGTACGGCAGGCTGGCCTGCACATAGAGGCGCGTTTGCTCATTGCTACGATAGCCCGATTTCTCAAACACATTGCGCACAAACCAGCGCAACGTACCCCCGAGCCACTTGTCGCTTACCGGCCGGATATCCTCCTGGTACAGGTCGGAGCCCACCGTGACATTGTACCACTCATGGCCCTCCCAACTGGCCGGCAGCATAAAGATGGGCGTGCCGAAAATCAACACCAGCGCCACCAGCATTTTTTTGCGATGCCGGGCCAAAAAGGTAAGCAGCCTGTAGTAGCGCCTGAACCAGCGCACCGCCCATCTGCGCGGGGGTCGTGCCGGCCCGCTGGTGTAGCCGGCCGGCATCAGCAAGGCCACCATAGCCGGAGTAAACCACAAGGCCACCACCAGCGAGTTGAACAGCGCCAGCATGATGATGGCAGCAAACTCACTGAGGTTCTGGCGCTCTTCTTCGGGCAGGAAGTAAACCACCGCCAGGGCGGCCACCGTGGTGGCCGTAGCCGCCAGCAGCGCCAGGAAGATACCACGCGTGCGGTGCCTGCGCAGGTGGTCGAGCATCACGATGGCGTTGTCCACAATAAGGCCGAATGCAATGGTAATACCGGCAATGGTGTACAGGTGGATGTTGATATGCAGCAGCCAACTGGCCAGCACCGTCAGGCAGAGATTCACCGCAATGCCACTCATCAGGATAACCAGGTGACGCCAGTTGCGGTAGCTCAGAAAGATAAACAGGGTGAGAATAAGGATGGACAAGCCGGAGCGGAAATAGATCTTGTGCAGCTCTTTACGCAGAAACAGGGTGTCATCGTAGTTTACCTGCACCTGAAAGCCGGGCGGCAGCAACCCCTGGCGGTCAGCCACCACCTGCTTTACCTGACGGGCCAGCTCGATACGGTTTTGCCCTTGGCGGGCATAGATACGCAGCGATACCGAGTTGAGGCCATTCACCCGGAAATAGCTCTGGCGCTCCTGCTCATCGATATACACGCGGGCCAGATCCTTGACCCTGACCGGATAAAGACCGGCATAGTCTACAATAAGCTCACGGATATCGTGTAGCGAACGGGCGGGCTCCCCGGCACGCACATAGAGCTGCCAGCCATGGCCGGTATGCACATAGCCCATCTGCTGCACGGCAAAGCCCTCACGGATACGGCTCAACAGTTGGCTATGGGTAAAGCCGGTCTTGCGCAACAGGGCCGGCTGGGTCTCTACCACTATCTGCAGGGGCACCGCCCCGGCCGTTTCCACCTTCTCCACCCCCGGCAGGCCGGCCACCCGCCTGAGCAGGTGCCGCTCGATCTGCTGCTTGATATAGGTGGTGGCAAAGGGCGCGTTGACCCGATAAACCAGCAGCGGTGAGATATCCTTTTCTTCGCTGGTCTGGGTGATCTCGGGGTACGACATGCGGGCCGGCAATGACGGGCGGATATTGCGCAGGATGGAAACAACCTCAAAGCGCTTAAAAGCCATGTCGGTTTCTTTGTCAAAAACCAGGGTGATGGTGCCTTTGTCGTATGAGGATACCGAGCGGATTTCGTTCAGGTTTGTGAGGCCGGCAAAGGCATTCTCCAGCAGCGAGGTGGCCTCCTGCTCTACCGTTTCGGGCGAGGAGCCCGGCAGGCTAAATGATACGGTGAAAGCCGGCTCACTGTAGTCGGGATTGAGGTTGACGCTGAGGCGCGGAATGACCGCTACTCCCAGCAGGGAAATAACCAGAAAGCTGACTACAATACGAAAGGGATGTTTCATATACTCTGATTAACCGGTACAGACATCAATCTGCCACCCTGTCCGGCAAGTTACGGTATAAATGCCAGATAACCAAAGAGGAAATAAATATGTTGTGGGAATGGGATATGAGCTGGAAGTTAGAAGCCCGCCTGTATGGCAGGCTCGAAGCTCGAAGCGGGCAGGGCCTCCCCTTTAGCCCGCTGTATTCATGATAGATTAATAAGAAATGGATTTATAATCTTGATGATATCTGATTATCAATTATTTATAATAGGGCTAATCCCGAAAATGCCAAAATTTACACAGCTCATTTTTGAGTATATTTATATCAATTGTCTTCTCATGAAAATGTGGGAAAATCGCCAAACACATAGATTTTGGCATTCTTCGGCCTGCAAGGCGGAAAATTTATCTGAATTTTCCGGGTTAGGGGATTGAGGGGGCGCAGGGGGCGGATGACTGAGGACAGATGAC
>WFNR01000182.1 GCA_015488485.1 Cyclobacteriaceae bacterium
CATCAGAACAGGTATTACACTGCAAAAAGAGATAATATGAGGGCAACCTCCAAGAAATTTTTCGATATACAAATTTCACGAAATCACCTTAAAATCGCCTCATACGCAACGTATGGGCACTTTTTCAAAATGAGCGTGTCAAACTCAGGAATCAGTCGGGCGCTTACTATATTTGTCACCTACCAAGCTACTATGTCACAGATGCCCGAAATCACCCTTGAGTCGTTCAACAATACCGAGCTGGCCTTTGCCGCCAAATCCGACTGGCAACTTAAAAAAGCCTATTATATGTTCTTGGTTGTCAGCAATCCCACAGTAGCCAACCTGGCTACCTCAGCCGCCAATCTGTCGCTGAAACTCCACTTGCCGGTAAAGGGCATTATCAAAAAAACAGTATTTGAGCATTTCTGCGGTGGCGAAGACATAGAAGAGTGCAAGCAAACCTCCAATCAATTGGCTGCTTATAATATCGGCTCTATTCTTGACTATTCGGTAGAAGGCAAGCACAACGAGGCGGCCTTTGACCACACCATGAACGAAACCCTGCGCACCATTGAAAATGCCAAAGACAATCCCCAGGTACCCTATTGTGTGTTTAAGCCCACCGGCATCGGCAGTGCCCTGCTCATGGAAAAGGTACAACTGGGCGAAAGCCTTACACCCGAAGAAGAGGCGGCTTTTACCCGTATGAAAGAGCGTTACGAGACCCTGGGTAAGGCGGCTTATGAGAGTAATGTGCGTTTGCTGATCGATGCTGAAGACTCCTGGTACCAGGATACTATTGACAAAATAGTCTATGACCTGATGGCCAAATACAACCGTCAGCGGGCTATCATTTTCAATACCTACCAAATGTACCGCTGGGCTAGCCTGGGTAATATGCAGCAGGCTTATGAGCAGGCACAGGAACAAGGCTATATCCTGGGAGCCAAGCTGGTGCGTGGCGCTTATATGGAAAAAGAACGTGAGCGGGCGGCCGAAAAAGGTTATCCAGATCCGATTTGCAAAAACAAGGAAGAAACCGACAAGAGCTATAATGACGGGCTGAAATTTTGTGTAGACAATATTACCGGCATCGAATTGTTCAACGGCACCCACAACGAATACTCCAACTACTACCTGACCCGCCTGATGGCTGATGCCGGTCTGGCACGTGATGATCAGCGTATCTATTTTGTGCAGCTCTATGGTATGAGCGACAACATATCGTACGTGCTGGCCGATGCCGGCTATAATGTGGCCAAATACGTACCCTACGGACCGGTAAAATATGTGATGCCCTACCTGATCAGGCGGGCCCAGGAGAACACCTCGGTAGGAGGCCAAAGCAGCCGCGAACTGACTATGGTGAAGCGCGAGTTGCAGAGGCGCAGGCAGTTTCGCAGGAAGAGCGGCAAATAGTTGAGTGCCTGTCACGCTGATTCTTTAATAGAATACCTATTTTTGCAGCTTAAATTACCCCGATATGCATTTAAGCGAACAGGAAATTATCAGGCGGCAGGCTCGTGAGGAGCTTGAGAAACTGGGTATCGATCCCTATCCGTCCGCCCTTTACCCGGTTACCCACCATGCCAGCGAGATTAAAGAAGGTTTCAGCGAAGACAAGGCTGATGACTATGCCGAGGTATGCCTGGCCGGTCGCATCATGAGCCGCAGGATTATGGGCTCGGCTTCCTTTGCCGAGCTGCAGGATGTCACGGGTCGTATTCAGCTTTATTTCAGGCGTGATGATATCTGTCCGGGCGAAGACAAAACCATGTACAACACGGTATTCAAAAAACTGCTGGATATTGGAGATATTATCGGGGTAAAAGGTTTTGTTTTCAAGACCAAGGTGGGCGAAATATCGGTGCATGTCAAGGAATTTACCGTGTTGGCCAAATCGCTGCGACCGCTGCCGATTGTGAAGGAGTCGGTAGATGAGAGCGGCAACAAACGGGTGCACGATGCCTTTCAGGATCCGGAGTTGCGCTATCGCCAGCGTTATGTGGATCTGATTGTTAATCCGCAGGTGCGTGAGACCTTTATCAAGCGCACCCAATTGGTAAATTCCATCCGGGAGTTTTTGAATGACAAGGGCTACCTGGAGGTGGAAACGCCCATTTTGCAACCCCTGTACGGAGGGGCGGCCGCCCGGCCTTTCAAAACCTATCATAATACCCTCGATATGACCCTTTATCTGCGTATTGCCAATGAGCTTTACCTGAAAAGGCTCATTGTAGGTGGCTTTGAGGGTGTTTATGAGTTCGCCAAGGACTTCCGCAACGAGGGTATGTCGCGTTTTCACAACCCCGAGTTCACCCAGGTAGAGCTCTATGTGGCTTACAAGGACTACCTGTGGATGATGGAGCTGGTAGAAACGCTGATTGAGAAAGTGGCCCTCGACCTGCATGGTACCACCAAAGTACAGGTAGGGGAGCACGAGATAGACTTTAAGGCACCGTGGCCGCGACTGACCATGTACGAGGCGATTGAGAAGTTCACCGGGGTTGATATTTCGGCCATGGACGAAGCACAGTTGCGCCAGACGGCCAAGGAGTTGCAGGTGCCGGTTGATGATACCATGGGCAAAGGCAAGATTATCGATGAGATATTCGGTGAGAAGTGCGAGGGCAACCTGATTCAGCCTACTTTTATTACCGATTATCCGGTGGAGATGTCGCCTCTGGCCAAAAAGCATCGCAGCAAGGAGGGGCTTGTCGAGCGCTTTGAGGCGATTGTCAACGGTAAGGAGATGTGCAATGCCTTTTCCGAACTCAACGACCCCATCGACCAGCGGCAGCGCTTTGAGGCGCAGTTGGAGCTGGGCAGGCGGGGCGATGACGAGGCCATGACACTGGACGAGGACTTCTTACGGGCGCTGGAATATGGCATGCCGCCCACGGCCGGCTTGGGTATCGGTATCGACAGGCTAACGATGATGATGACCAACTCACCCTCCATACAGGATGTGCTGTTTTTCCCGCAGATGAAACCTGAGGTGCGGCCCCAGACCGATGGGCCGGAGGCCTTTAAGGAGCGCGGGGTGCGTGAGGAGTTGCTGCCCTTGCTGCAAAAAGCCGGGGTTACTACCCTGGCACAGCTCGATGCCGCCAACCCCAACAAGCTGTTTAACGACCTGTGCGGCCTGCGCAAGAAAAACAAACTGGACATTAAAAACCCCACTCCGGAAGAAGTAAAGAGCTGGCAGAAGTCTTGATATTCCAAAGGATAACAAAAAAGAATGCCCTTGTCTTAACAAGGGCATTCTTTTTTTCTTATTATGAAATGTCTGATTTTAAACAGGTGACCAGATGGTATAACTCTTAGGCGGACATTGTATTTTTACCCAGCCGCCTCCCTGTGTGGTCGGGTACCAGTTGGAATGACCGGTATAATCTTTGATAACCGTACTGCTCCAATTGGTTGGCACCCACCTTTCCAGCCAGACGTTCGAATTGTTTAAATAAACCACTAATCCCGGCTCACCATTATAACCGTTTCTGCGTGCCACATATTCATCATTGTCGGCATAGAGTATAGTAGTAGTACCGGTGGCTTTGTTGTTGTGTATCCAGATCAGGTTGTTGAGGCGTTCTTTGTTGAGCCATTCTTCATAATCACGATAAAAGATGGTTGGATAGCCTTCATGGGTAAGAATATAGGCATAGGCCAGCATTTTGTTCCAAATCTCATCAGTATCATGGTTGGTTACAAAGGTTACGGCTTTAAAAGGGTTACGTTTCCACATCATATCGTCATAGAGTACAGCCAGGTTGTTGCCGTCAAAAGCATCGTTCATTTTGTAGTAGCAGGCAAAATCAAACACCGAACTATTAGCTTCGTTAGCCCACCATTCCAGATAATTGACATTGGTATCCCATAATTCACCTACCGAGAAGCCACCCAGATAATTATTCCATTCGCGCACTACCCAGGGGGCAAATCCTTTTACATAGTCAAACCGCCAGCCGTCAAAGCCTATATCATTTTTATAATGATAGCCCACCGAATAGTTTGTTTTCCAGAGCCAATCCTGTACATACGGCACATCATGGCACAAGTCAGGAAAGCCCCCGAATGCGCCTTCATCATTGCCATGTACCCAGTTGGGATGAAAATCATGCTGTGAGCGCAAGAACTTACCGGACGCCACCCCCGAGAAATCCGTCCAGGTATTGGTGCCGGTATATTGGTTGGCTTCCAATTGACCACCACTGTTGTGGTTAATTACAATATCGGCATATACTTTCATGTTTTCATTGTGTGCGGCCTGGATGAGGGCAAGCAATTCGGCTTTTGAACCAAAGCGGGTTTCAACGGTGCCGTTTTGGTTGTACTGCCCCAGGTCAAAATAATCGGTAGGGTCGTAGCCCATAGAGTAGGGGCCGTTTTGTGCTTTGGCAGCAGGAGGTAACCAAATGGCCTCAATACCTGCGCTCGCCCAGGCACTAAGCTTGGTTTGCAGGCTGTCCCACCAGATACCACCGGCCGGTACATCCCAATAAAAAGCCTGCATCATCACACCCCCGCCTGGCCCGGCAATATAGCGCGCCTGACTGTTTTGTCCTGGCACAGCCACAAAGGGCCGGCCGTCATGATTGGTCACCTGTACGATTTTAGTCTCGAATTCAGCCGGCTTTACGTCTGCAAAGTCCGCTTTATTACAAGAATAAAGGGCGGTCAACAAGCCTGCAACTAGTGTTTTTGAAATAAGGTTTTTCATAAATTTTGGTTTTGGTTAAAGAATATTGCCAACAATTTAGGGTAGAAATCCTGTGAAAGAAAGAAGAATTTTTGAAAAAATGTCAGCAAACGTTTGCGCAAACGTTTGAGGTTTTTACAATTTCCATAATTGTAATAATTCTGAAAGCCTTTTACGTGCTAACAGAAGAATGAAGCAATAAATGTGTAAGATTAACCCCCTACCTGAAAGTAAAACTATCGGTAGCATTTCTGCGCTTGCTCAGCTTGAGGTCTTGCAGCAGGGATGACTTGGCAGCTATGGTAAAGTTGTATGACTGATAACGCCCGAAAGGCACCCAGTCGAGTCGCATATCCCAACAGTGCAGGTCGCGCACAATACCCAGGCGGGTTTCGTTAAAGGCCTTTTTGGCAAAGTCATAGCCGGAGCGAAAGGTTACTTTCCATTTGGGTGTCAGGTTCATATCGCCATTGAACTTGAGGCTTTGGGTAACCTTGCCCTCGGCAAACCCTACCCGGTTGTAATTAAGTGTATAGGTAAGCCGTAAACTCCAGGGAATATTAAAATCAACATAAAGGTCGGGATTGTTCATAAATTCTTCCAATTCATATTTCTCCTTATCAGTCAGGTTTTCATCGTTGGTACGGCCGCCAACCATATTATTACCACCCAAACCACCACTGCTAGTACCACCTCCTCTGCGCTTAGCCCGGAATCCGGTAGATATATTGATATTGAATGTAGAGAAACGCCCCAATCCCTGGCCATGATTAAAGGCAAACTGATCAATTCTGCGCTGATATACCTTCTCCTTTTCATTTACTACGGTAATGCTGTCTAGGATATACACGTAGGGGTCCAGCGTACCTCTGAAATTGAGCGACAAACCGGTGATGGTAGTGCTTTTGCCGATGTTCTTGTTTTTTAAAAGGTCGGTAGTAGCATTGAGCGATATGGGCGCCAGGCGGAATGAATCTGCTGCCAGATTGTAGGCGGTGGAGATATTGAAACTTCGCAGCAAGGCGATTTTCTGAGCCTTGCCGGTGGTATCGCTGCGGCTGCGGTACTTCATTTCCAGGGTGTTGGAGATACTTATGCCGATACTGCTGCTTTCGCCCCTTCCGGGCTGTCCGTAAACAAAGCCGGCATAGCGTGAGTACAACTGCGTGTTGCCCAGGCTGTCTTTTTGCACTTCCTGGAAATAGTCGAAGCGCGGGTCGGTGAAGTCGGGCTGATAGGTGTAAGAGATACTGGGTATCATCTGGTGGCGGATGGCTTGTACTCCGTACTCACGCTTGAACACCGCCATGCCGTACAGGATAGTATTGATGCCTACTCCGGCACTGTAGGTGCGCCAGGCATTAAACCCTTTGAGCGTGTCGATGGCTACTTCTTTCTGGTCTTCGTCATAGCGGTAATCGAGTTTTTTGAAATACCACACCTCCTTGTAGTTGAAATTGGGGTTGATCTTGAAATATTTAAGCAAGCTAAGTGTGGTGGAAACAGGTATTTCGTGCTTGAAGCCGTTTGAGCCTTTCTTGATCAGTTCGGGCAGGGTTTCGGGGTTCAACTCCACAATTTCATAGCCATCGGCAGTGGGCAACTTGTTGGTAACCTTGTTGGTAGCTTGCATAGTATAGCGAAATACCAGTCGCTGATACCAGGTTTGGCCACTGCTGCCTTTGCGCTTAAAAGGATAAATATTCTGTACGTTCAGGTTAAACTCCGGCAGCAGGATATCGGCCTGTTTGGTGTTCAGGTTTTGATTGAAACGTCCGCTGATACCTATACTAAAAGGGGTGCCCTTGAAACTTTTCGAATAATTGACACTGGAGCTTAGGTTGGCCCGCATCTGGTCTTGTTGGTTAAAAAGCTTGTTGTTGAGGTTATAAGTAGCCGAAGCAATATTCACATTAGCACTAAAGCGGCCGGTACCGCGGCTCATGGGGTTGTGCGACCACGACAGGCGAAAATCGTTCGATTCGCTGATTTCCAGGGTGTTTTCATCCTCCAGTTTCAATTTGGTGAAGTTAAATAGCAGATTACCGCTGTACTTATAACGTTTTTTATAGGTAGAGGCAGCTCTTACCCCCCAGCCACCCTGGGTGTAAATGTCACCGGTTAGCTCCAGGTCTATATAATCGTTGATGGCAAAATAATAGCCCCCGTTGCGCAGGTAGAAGCCACGTCTGGTTTCTTCGCCAAAAGTGGGCACAATAATGCCCGAGCTGCGATGCTGCTGATCGGGAAAGATACCAAATACAAATCCTATCGGTAGAGGTACATCGTGCAGTACCATGTTAAACGGCCCGCTCACCATTTCCTTGCCGGGTATCACTTTTACCTTACGGGCTTTGATGCTGAAGTGCGGGTGTGCCAGGTTGCAGGTGGTATAGTAGGTGGTTTCGTTGAATAGCTCCCCCTGGGCATTCTTAAATACCCGGTCGGCATGGATATAGCCATCGCCCTGCTGCGTGACCAGACCGGTGATCAGCGCCTTTTCGGTTTTGAAATTATACTTTATTTCATTGGTTTCGTAGGTTTCTTTGCCGTTTACAAACACCGGAGTGCCTATTTTTTTGCCGGTGGAATCGACCTTCCCCTGTGCCATCATCATGCTTTCATCCCAGTTTACCATAATCTCCTGGGCCTTCAGGGTAATGGGCTTGTAGTCAATCTGTGCATTACCAAACAGGGTTACATCAGAGGTACGCATATTCAGGGTTATAGAATCGGTAGCATGATATTTTACTGTGGTTTTGATATCGCCCACCGGTTGTGCGGCCAGCGAATCGGTACGTGTGGTATCGGCCGGCAAGGCAGTGGTGTCACCCGGTATGGCGGTGGTATCACCCGCTGTGGGAGGCAGCTCCTGACTGGCCGAATCGGGCAGTGGCAGGTTGCGCATTGCCGGTATTTGGCCGTAGGCATAAAAATGACAGCCGAAAACCCATAAAAACCCGATAATTCCTATATTTTTAAGCGCCTTAACTGCCAATTTACGAAGATTTTAAGCGGTTTTTATAAATTTGTGTAAAGGTATTCCAATCATCTATATTCTATGCTTTATGAAAAGAATTATTAGCATTACCGCTCTTACAGCAATAATCTTGCTAAGTTCGTTTCATACGCTGGAAAAAAAATCTTCCAAGGTTGACAAGGTGGTGATCGATGCCGGCCACGGAGGCCATGATACCGGCACTATCGGGTCTATTTCGCGCGAGAAAGACGTGGCCCTGAAGATTGCCCTGAAAGTGGGGCATTATATAGAAGAAAGAATACCGGGAGTGGAGGTGATCTACACCCGCGATAACGACACCTTTGTGGAGTTGCACGGCCGCGCCTACATTGCCAATAAAAACGGAGCCGACCTGTTCATTTCCATTCATTGCAATGCCTTTCCTAAAAACCCGGCCGTTCAAGGTACAGAGACTTATGTAATGGGTTTGAGTAAAGCAGAGAGAAACCTGGAAGTAGCCAAGAAGGAGAACTCGGTAATTTACCTGGAGGAGGACTATCAGCAGAAATACCAGGGCTTTGACCCCAATTCCCCGGAATCGCTCATACTCCTGTCGCTTGAGCAGCATGCCTACCAGGAAAACAGCCTGTTGCTGGCGGCCAACATCGAAAACCAGTTTAAAAACCGGGCCGGACGCAGAAGCCGTGGGGTGAAAACAGCCCCTTTCTGGGTGCTTTGGGATACCGCCATGCCCAGCGTACTGGTAGAAACCGGCTACCTGAGCAACCCCAAAGAAGAAAAAGATTTAAATGACCCGCTATTGCAAGACTATATTGCTTCCGCTATTTTTAGGGCTGTTAGAGATTACAAAAAGGAAATCGATTCACGTAACTAAACCATAGCAGGGTGAAATTATCCAAAGAGTTTAAGGTAGGCATCTTTGCTATTGCCACCATTACCATGTTTTATCTCGGGTTTAATTATCTCAAGGGTATGGATTTTTTTGCCCGGGTAAACCGCTATTACGCTATCTACCAGGATGTAGGTGGTCTTATTAAGTCCAACCCGGTTAAGATCAGCGGTTTTAATGTAGGCCGTGTGGCTGATATTAAGCTACTGCAAAAACGCAACAATGCGGTGCTGGTAACTATGGAAATAGATGATGACATCGTGCTGGGCGACTCGGCAGTGGCCAGCTTGTCGGCCAGCCTGCTGGGCGATGTGTCGGTGGTGATTGATGTAGGCAACCTGGCCAAACCCCTGGAGCCGGGCGATACGCTCATCTCGGCCATAGCACCCGGCCTTACCGATTTGCTCGTGGAAAGTACCGAGCCGATAACCCAAAACCTGCCGGCTACCATTGCCAACCTGAATAAGATACTGGAAGAGCTTGAGGGTTCTGGTGATGAAATGAAAAAGGCCATCCGGGAATTTCGCACTACTGCCCAAAAACTGAATGGCATTATGGATGAAAACAAGGCCGAAATAAAAACCACCATGGCAAATACTGCGGTCCTCTCTGCCGAACTGAAACAAAGAGTGGCGGAGGCCAAAGACTTACTGCAGCATTTGAATAACATAGCTCAAAAAACCGAAGCCATTGACCTGGCCACTACCGCAGCGCATCTCGATACCGTGCTTACCGAAACCGCGCAGCTGCTACGTACCCTGCAAAGCGAAGAGGGTACACTGGGCAAACTAATGTATGACGAGGAGCTCTACAACAACCTGAACCGGGCCCTGGCCGACCTGGATACCTTGCTCATTCATATAGATGAAAACCCCAAGCATTTCTTCGGCCCGCTGGGTAAGAGCCGCAAGAAAATTGAGCGGGATCGAGCCAAACAGGCAGAGGCAAACCAATAGTGGCGTGGACATCGAATTCAACAAAAACGAAGATCATAACCGGCTACTGGTAGCCGAACTGCGCAAGCGTGCCGCCAAAGTAAAACTGGGTGGTGGCAAGAAGAAGATAGAAGCGCAGCACAAGAAAGGTAAATTAACAGCCCGTGAGCGCATCGATTATCTGATCGACAAGGGGTCTGAGTTTCTTGAAGTAGGCTTGTTTGCCGGTGAAGGCATGTATGCCGAGCAGGGCGGCTGCCCTTCGGGGGGTACGGTGGTAGGGCTGGGCTATGTGAGCGGCCGTCAGTGTGTGATTGTAGCCAACGATGCCACCGTAAAGGCCGGAGCCTGGTTTCCCATTACCGCCAAAAAGAACCTGCGCGCTCAGGAGATTGCCATGGAAAACCGCCTGCCGATTATCTACCTGGTTGACTCGGCCGGGGTATATCTGCCCATGCAGGATGAGATTTTTCCCGACAAGGAGCACTTCGGCCGGCAGTTTCGCAACAACGCCCGGATGTCGAGTATGGGTATTGTACAGGTGGCGGCTATCATGGGCTCATGTGTGGCCGGAGGCGCCTACCTGCCTATCATGTCGGACGAGGCCATGATTGTGGACAAAACCGGTACCATTTTCCTGGCCGGCTCCTACCTGGTGAAAGCCGCCATAGGCGAAGAGATCGACAACGAGACACTGGGTGGTGCCACCACCCACAGTGAAATATCCGGTGTTACCGACAACAAGTTCCCCAATGATGAGGCTTGCCTCGATTACATACGCGATATCTTCGCCAAGCTCGGCAAGCCCGAGGATGCCGGCTTTAACCGCCAGCAGCCACGCCCGCCCAAAGCCGACCCGGAAGAGATTTACGGCCTGCTGCCTCGTGATCCGGTAAAGCCCTATGATATGCGACAGATCATCCTGCGGCTGATCGACAACAGTGATTTTCAGGAATACAAAGCCTTGTATGGCAAAACCCTCATCTGCGGCACCGCCCGTATAGACGGTTGGGCTGTAGGCATTGTGGCCAACCAGCGCCAGGTGGTCAAGAATGGTAAGGGCGAAATGCAGATGGGTGGTGTGATCTACTCCGATTCGGCCGATAAGGCCGCTCGTTTTATTATGAACTGCAACCAGCGCAAGATACCGCTGGTGTTTTTGCAGGATGTCACCGGCTTTATGATCGGCTCCAAGGCCGAGCACGGGGGCATTATCAAAGATGGCGCCAAAATGGTCAATGCCATGGCCAATTCGGTGGTGCCCAAGTTTACTGTTATCATTGGCAACTCTTACGGGGCCGGCAATTACGCCATGTGCGGCAAGGCCTACGACCCACGGCTGATCTATGCCTGGCCATCGGCACGCATGGCCGTGATGAGCGGCAACTCGGCTGCCCAGACCATGCTGCAGATAAAAGTAGCTACTATGAAAGCCAAAGGCATAGAGGTGTCGGAGGAGGAGAAGCAAAAGTTGCTTACCGAGATAACCGAACGCTACAACGAGCAGCTTAGCCCGTATTATGCGGCTGCCCGTCTGTGGACCGATGGTATTATCGACCCGCTTGCTACCCGTAAGGTGATCTCTATGGGCATAGAAGCTGCCAACCAGGCACCCATTACCGAGCGTTACAACGTGGGCGTTATTCAAACATAATAACAACCGGTTGAGCTATGGAAGGCAAAGCAAAAATGAGTGAAAAGGAGATGCGGGCGCTGGTTTCGCTGCTCGAGGATAAAAGCCTGCGACCGGAAATAGAGGCCAAAATCCTGGAGCTGGGTACCGATACCATCGGTATGCTGGAAGAAGAGTGGGAAAAAACCTTCGACCCCGAGCTGCAGGGGTACCTGGAGGATATCATCCACCGCCTGCAATATATGCTGGTTAAAGAGCGACTGGCTGGCTGGCGGCAGTCAGAGACCGATGACCTGCTGAAAGGCATGTGGATTGTAGCTACCTATCAGTATCCGGATTTGTCGCTGGAGAAACTGAGCCAGGAGCTGGAGCAACTATATTATGAGGTGTGGCTGGAGCATAACCCGGAGGCCCACCCTTACGATCAGGTTAAATTTATGAACAGCGTTATGTTCAGCAAGCTCAAGTTTCGCGGCAATGCGCGCAACTTCCACGCTCCGGCCAATTCGATGATCAACATGGTGCTGGAAACACGCAGAGGCAACCCCATCTCGTTGGCGGTAGTATATATGCTGGTAGCCCAAAAACTGGGGATGCCGGTGTTCGGGGTAAACCTGCCCAATATGTTTGTGCTTACTTACAAAGACGAGCGTGAACAGTTTTATATCAATGCCTTTAACCGTGGGCTGATTTTCTCCCGCCAGGATATCGACAACTACATCGCCCAGATAAATCTGACACCCAGGCCCATGTTTTACGAGCCCTGCAGTCATGCGGATATTGTGGTGCGTACCTTGCGCAACCTGTCCATTGCCTTTGAGAAGCTGGATGAACACGGCAAGGCCGAGGAAGTAAAGGAGCTGATAAAGATACTGGAAGCTTAACTACCGGTTGCCGGCAGCTCCTCACAAGCTATTTCATGCATAAATTCTTACCATCAGCGCTTCCGTGGGGACGCTGATGGTTCTACAGGATACTCAGTGCTCTTGCCGGTTGACCCGTCTAATACCTTTTTGAAAACCAAAAATTCAGGTGATTTTTCGGGTTAACTGCCGGTTGCCGGCAGTTCCTCGTAGGCGATTTCATGCGTAAGCTCGGCCGCCTTGCGCAGCATAAAGCTCACCCCGCAGTAGCGCTCCTGCGATAGATTGACCGCCTTTTCTACCTTGGCGTGAAACTCCGGTCGTGTCTTGATTTCATAAATCAGGTGGATTTTATGGTAGTATTTGGGATGCTCATCGGTCATCTCAGCCTGCACCCGTACCTTAAAATCGGCATATTCCACCCGCATTTTGTTGAGCAGCGACACCACATCCATGCCTGTGCAGCCGGCCAGCGACAGCAGCAGCAGCGGTTTGGGTTTGGGGCCGCGATCCTGCCCGCCAAACTGCGGGTCGGCATCTACTTCAATGGTATGGCCGTCAACTTCGGTGCTGAAAGCCATCCCGCTGGTGTTTTTCAATACTATTTCAGTCATGGTAATTCTCTTTTTATTTAATCAAACAACCTGCCGGCCTGGTTTGGTTCACGGCCGGCTTTTTATTATTGAGCAAAGAAACCAGCGCTTCGGCCAAAAATGCGTGATTTACATCACCGGCTGATTGCGGGTTGTCGTCAATCGCTCCGCGGTACACCAGTGTAAACATACCCTTTTCCGGCTTTAACACAAAAGCTTCGGGTACGCGGGTGGCCTTTAGCTGGCTGCGGGCCTGACCGGTGAGGTCAGCCAGATAGGGGATTGACAATTGTTGCTGCTGTGCAAAAGCTGCCATGGCGGCCGGATTGGTAGCTGCCCGGCCACTGCTGACAAGCAGGAAATCGATGCCATTGTCCTTAAACTTGTTGTGCAGATCCTGCAGGCGCTGCAGATAATATTTGCCGTAGGGGCAGTTATGGTCGAAAAATACCAGTACTACCGCCCGTCCATTGGCCAGGCTGCTGAGGCTTATCTCTTTACCGCTGGCAGCATCGGTGAGTGAAAAATCGTTTACCTGCTGTGCCTGTGCCAGGCTCACAACTGTAAGCAGGGTAAGAAAAATCAATATACGAGTCATCATACGTCAAATTTATCAAAAACAGTGCCTAAAAGATAAAACAGTCATATAGTATCTTGCTGTACATGGGGCAACGGGTTTTCGATTAATCCACGGTAAACACCAGTACATGGTTGCCAAAGCGGCCACAAACCATAGAGTAGGCTTGCTCTTGCTCGGCTAGCCGTATTACGCCCTGCAACCGGCCTTTGTGGCCATCGAATGTCAGGTGGTTGAGCAAAAGGTTTTCTTTAAAAACAAGGCATTTACGGCCGTAGAGCTTATACAAGGCTTCTTTGGCTCCCCAGCAGATGGCTAGCCGCGGCAGATCGGTGCCGGCCATTTTCAGTTCATCAGCCGTGAGAAATTTAGGAGCCAGATATTGCAACTTAGGTCTTAGTTCTTCGATATCAATACCGGCCGCCTGCTGGCGGTTGAGGATGGCCACTACATAGGGCCGGGCATGCGAGATGGAAATATGCCCGTTAGCGGCTGTAAGATGCGGTTTGTTGTGCGTGTCGGTATAGATGCCGGCAAAGGGCAGATGCAGGCGTTGCGCCAGTTGCCATACCAGATAGCGTCCGGCCAGCCATTCCAGCCGCCTTTGCGGATGATGGATGCTATCCAGTACGGCCGCATGGCGTACCAGCAGATGGCGGTGTGGCAGGAAAAAATCTTCCGGTTCGGTTAAGCGCCAGATGCCGATAATAGCATGAGGATTCTGGTAAATGATATGTTGCAATGGCATACCGGCAGGCGGTTTTCGTAATAAGCATTTATTTTTGCTAAGATAAATTTTTATCGGTACAAAAATTGATGAACCGGTAATATCCGGCTGCTGAAGAAAGTTTTGTAATTTGGAGCATTGAAACAACAGGCCCTGGCATAAGCCGCCACCACAATTAAAACAGGATAAATGAAGATTACACCCTTAGAAATTCGCCAAAAGACCTTCGAAAAGAAAATGCGCGGCTACGACCGCGATGAAGTAAATGCTTTTTTGCTGTCGCTCTCGCAGGAATGGGAGCACCTGCAGGATGAGTTGAAGGAGCTGAAACTGAAATTTCAGAATGCTGAAAAAGAAATAGCCCAATTACGTGAAGTGGAAAGCTCCCTATTTAAAACCTTGAAGACAGCCGAAGACACCGGGGCCAATCTGATCGAACAGGCTAAAAAAACAGCCGACCTGCACCTGCGTGAGACCCAGATGAAAGCGGATGGCCTGCTGAATGAAGCTAAGCAGAAAGCCCGTACCACGGTGGAGGAAGCCGAGGCCCGGGCACGTCAGACCCTCGATGAGATGGAGCACGAGCTGCGTCAGTTGCGCCAGCAGTACAAAGACCTGGAAAACCAGCGCGATAACCTGGTGGCCGAGTTACGCAACCTGGCTAATGATATGCTGCTACGCTTGGAAAAAATCAGCGAAATCAGAAAAAATAAGGCGACAGAGGCAGAACAGGAGCCGGAAGTGCAGCCGGATAAACCGGTACAGCCTAAGGAACAGACGCCTGAGGAACCTGTCGATGCTCCGAAACCCACTCCCGACCGCACCGAGCAGGATGATGCCGAAGATGTGTCATTTTTCGATCAGATCAAGTAGATGGTAGAAATAGCGCTGCGTAAGCTCGAATTTTATGCCTACCATGGTGTGCATGACCACGAGCAAGCCAATGGTAATAACTTTGTGGTAGACCTGCTGGTCAAGGGCCA
The DNA here is from genome assembly GCA_015488485.1 of Cyclobacteriaceae bacterium. GTDB lineage: Bacteria > Bacteroidota > Bacteroidia > Cytophagales > Cyclobacteriaceae > S012-113. Next base: position 14,865 of record WFNR01000182.1, read on the forward strand.
TTATCCGAAGGCAGTAGAGCAAGACGACCTGCTGGGAACGGTGAATTATGAAAAGCTATACGCCATTGTAGCCGAAGAGATGGCCGTTCCCTCACAACTACTCGAGCACGTAGCCGGCCGTATCGTACAGCGTATTAGTACCGAACACCATCATGTAGAGCAAATACGGGTTACCATTGCCAAGCTCAATCCCCCGCTGCCGGGGCCCTGCCAGGCCTCAGAGGTAACGGTAAGCTGGCAAAAAGATGCCTACATAGGTTAAAATATACTGGTAATCGTGATGTCGGCCGGTGAGCTCGAATACAATCCTGGCAATAAATCTCAAAATCTTTTCTTTTTAGGATTTTGTCTATTATCAAAAAAATTTAACAATATAACCTTGTTGTTGGTAATTCTATAGAAAAGATTTACCTGCCTTGTTATTGTAAAGCCGCGTATTTCTTTTTCCTTGTTTTCAATAGTTCCTATTTCCGGAAATTCTGAAAGAATCTCTAAAAATTCATATACTTTTCTTGCAAAAGCCTTGGCTACATTTTCACCCCATTCTTCAGAAAGATAGTTGAGAATTTGTGAGAAATTTTTCTCTGCCCTTTTTGTCCAAAAAATTTTTAGAGCCATTTTTTATGTTTCTTTCTCATAACTTCATGATTTATGAGATTTTCCGGCTTTTCGCTTTCATCAAATGCTAAATAAAGTTCTTCCTGTTGCTTTCTCGTCAAACTTTCCCATAACAGACCATCTTTGCTTGTGGTTTTGTTTTTTAACAAGTTATAGAAGTTTAGCAATAAACTTTCATTGTCTATGCTGTCTATCAGATTATGAAAATTTTTTTTGATTTCCAGACTATCCATGGTAATGCATTTCCAACAAAGTTAACGATTCTTTTTGACTAGGTCTGCCTGCCTTTAGTCGTTACCTTATACCAGATAAACTTATGTGCCTGTTCCGTTTTATCGTGACATTTGTTGACAGATTCATCAAAGACCGGTTATTTAGGGTAAATTTTGTTTGCCAGCAAACGATATTAGTTAGCCGATGCCAGCTTATGGTCTTTATTTCTCCTCTTCCTTCTCAAACAAAAAACCGCGGTCGGTTTCGTTGGCAAACAGGTCCACTTTCAGGCCCATCAGGTGCACTACCTCGGCTTTCTTGATATACACCGGCACCCCATCTATCTCATAGGCAATATCCTGGTCGTTTTTCTGGTCAAAGCCGATGATGTATTTGGTAGAACCGCATGAGGCGCCCATATTCTCCAGGCCGATACGCAGGCCGTAACCGGCCGGTATCTCTTTGTTGGTCATAATTTTTTTGATCTCGGCAATGGCCTGATCGGTGATTTTTACAGGTTCTATCAGCATAGTTACAGAAGCTTGCCGATGCAAAGATAGCCAAAGCATCCATATTGTTTTGCACGGCAGGGTTGGCGAATTGCCTGCTTTGGTACATCTTTGTTTAAAATACCTGTTTATGGACAACCTGTTGGAATTTGCCAAAATACTTCTTCCGGCCGCGCTGGTGCTGTATGCCATGTATCTGGGTGTCAAAACCATGATTGCCCGCGAACTTACCCAGCGGCAATTGGAAATCAGGCAGCGCAGTATCGAGATTACCCTGCCGGTGCGCCTGCAGGCCTATGAGCGCATGGTGCTTTTTCTGGAGCGCATCGAGCCCAGCAACCTGGTGGTGCGCCTTAACCAGCCTGACCTTACCGCCCGGGAGTTTCAGCATATTTTGCTTAAGGAAATTCGCGATGAATACAACCACAATGTATCGCAGCAGGTATATATGAGCGAGGAGGTATGGGAACTGATCCGCTCGGCCAAAGAAGACCTGATTACGGCCATCAATGCGGCTGCCGAAACCCTGCCTGAGGATGCCAGGGCTATGGACCTGGCCAAAAAACTGATAGAAGACCGCATGGGCAAGGAGGCCGACCTGATCAGGCAGGCTTTGAAAAAACTGAAAGAAGAAATATCGCAAACCTATTGATGAGCGTTAGTTTGCTAAGATGGCACGATCTATTTTAAAAGAAAACAAGTTTTTCCGCCAGGCGCATGATAAGGCTGGTAAGATTGCCAAAGACCCTGGCAAAATGGAAGAGCTGGTGGCGGCTTCCAGGGAAAAACTACAGCAAATTAATTTTGAAGACAGCAAAATAAGCCGCCTGGCCGACCGCATCCGCATTATCATCAGGATGGTGCGGGCTTATGCCAAAGGTAGCTATCGCCAAATCCCCTGGAAATCAATTCTCGCCCTGGTAGCCGGCCTGGTGTATTTTATCATGCCGCTCGATCTGTTGCCCGATTTCATTCCGGTTACCGGTTTCCTCGATGATTTTACCATCATCATGTTGATTACCGGGGCATTTCAACAGGATATCCAGGACTTCCTGCTATGGGAAGAAGACCAAGAAAAACAATAAGCC